>JALSJY010000135.1 GCA_026989045.1 Hyphomicrobiales bacterium
TAAAAGCTGGCTGGATTAGTGAAGAGGAGTTAAAGGCTGAAGAAGAGGAAGTTGAACAATAGGCAGCGGGGTAATAGGCTTGCAATGATTTAGGTTAGTGTTTTTTGAAAAATTTAGGATAATCTAAAATATGAAAGATAAAAAGCCTATATTACGTCAATGCGCTTTAAGCAGAGAGGAAAAGCCAACAAAAGAATTGATCCGCTTTGTGCTTAGTCCTGATAATGAAATTGTGCCTGATGTTGATGCAAGAGCTGAGGGACGAGGAGTTTGGATTAGTTTATCAGCACTTGCTGTAGGGGAGGCTTTGCAGAGAAATATTTTTTCTATTTCTCTTAAGCAAAAGGTGCAGGTGGGAGATAATCTTGTGCAGCAGGTGCATTTAGCGCTAGAAAAAAGATTGTTAGGGGCGCTTGGTTTGGCACGTAAAGCTGGACAATTGCTAATAGGTGGCGCAAAGGTGCGTTCAGGAATAGAAAAAACTGGAATAATTGCACTAATAAGTGCAAAAGATGGAGCTAAAGACGGACGAAATAAAATGATAGGAATGGCGAAAGCACGCTTAGAGAGCAATTCCTTTATGCAAATTAATTTTTTGACCTCTAAACAATTGAGTTTGGCTTTGGGTCAGGAAAATGTGATACACGCAGCATTGATAAATGGTGCTGCGGCCAATTCGGCGCTTGAGCGAGCTAAAAGGCTAGCCCAATATAATAGATAGAAGAAGTAACGGCTAAATGAACGATAAAGATGATAAAAATAATAGCTCTGTGAGTGATGGAAAAAAGAAAACTCTTTCGCTTAAAATAGGAGCAACTGGTGGACAGGGCGGTGCGCCACAGGCAAATCGCACTGTAGTAATTAAAACTCGTGCGCGTCGTGTTACTAATGTTAGCACGCCAAAAGCCGTGCCAACGATAAATGAAAAGCCTGCAGCGCAAAAACCGGCTCGTCGTCCGCTTGGTATTAAATCTGCAGGATCAAAATCTGCAAATTCAAAGTCGGCGACCCCAAAGCCTATAAATCAAGGTCTTACGGCTGGAGAAACTTCTGCGCGTGAGCGAGTTTTAAGAGAGGCAGCTTTGCGACAAGAGCAGGAGCGAAAACTCTTTGAAGAGCAAGAAAAGGAAAGAATTGAAAAGGATCTTCGCCGTCGAAATTTGCGTGAAGAAGAAAAAGCCAAAGAACAACAGGCCAAAGAGCAAGAAGCAATTGCTAAGGCATTAGAAAAAGAAAAACCTGAGACTGTAAAAAAAGAAGAAAAACCTGTTAAAGCAAATGTTGCTCCACCTAAATCTGGTTTGCAAGCTAAATCTAGTCCACAAGTTATTACGCAAGCAGATGCAGAGGCTGTAGCTGAGCGTCAGGCGCGTGGCGGCAAATCAGCTGCTTCTCGCAATGCGCCATTGGTAAATAAAGAAGAATTAGAGCGCGCCCGTCGTGCTTCAAGGGCTGCGCCAACACCCTCGCGTCGTAACGCACCTGGAGGAAATAATAGGGGTCGTCTTACTGTAACCTCTGCACTTAATGATGGCGGAGATCGTGATCGCTCTCCTTCATTGGCGGCTATGAAGCGTCGACGTGAAAAACAGCGTGGTAGGCAGCCTAAAAAGGCTCAAGCAAAAGTGCATCGTGAAATAACTTTACCAGAGACAATTTCTGTGCAGGAACTTGCAAATCGTATGAGTGAGCGCTCGGTTGATGTTATTAAATTGCTGATGGCGCAAGATATGATGGTAACTATCAATGATGTTTTAGACGCTGATACCGCTGAATTGATTGCTACTGAACTTGGTCACACAGTAAAAAGAGTTGCTGAAAGTGATATTGAGGGTAATCTTTTTGAAAATCTTGAAGAAGAAATTGAAGCTGATTTAGAGCCTCGTCCTGCAGTTGTTACTATTATGGGTCATGTCGATCATGGTAAAACCTCATTACTTGATGCAATTAGAGAGGCCAATGTGGTTTCTGGTGAAGCGGGTGGTATTACTCAGCATATTGGTGCTTATCAGGTTGATAAAAACGGCACAAAAATCACCTTCCTTGATACACCCGGTCATGAAGCGTTTACTGCTATGCGTTCACGCGGTGCGCAAGCTACCGATATTGCGGTTTTAGTTGTTGCAGCTGATGATAGTGTTATGCCGCAAACCATTGAATCAATTAAGCATGCGAAAGCGGCTAATGTTCCCATCATTGTTGCTATTAACAAAATTGATAAACCAGAGGCTGATGCAAATAAAGTGCGCACCGAATTATTGCAACATGAGGTTTTTGTGGAATCAATGGGTGGTGAAGTTTTAGATGTTGAAGTTTCAGCGCTTAAAAATCTTAATTTAGATAAATTACTTGAAGCTATTCAATTGCAGGCTGAATTACTTGATCTAAAAGCAAGCCCTAAGGGTCGTGCTAAGGGGATTGTTATTGAAGCTAAACTTGATAAGGGACGTGGTGCGGTTGCAACTGTGCTTGTGCAACGCGGCTCATTAAAAGTTGCAGATGTTGTTGTTGCTGGTGATCAGTGGGCAAGGGTTCGTGCACTATTAAACGATAAGGGATCTCAAGTAAAAATTGCAGGCCCATCATCGCCAGTAGAAATACTTGGCTTTTCTGGTGTTCCAAATGCAGGGGATCGCTTTTCTGTAGTTGAGAATGAAGCTAAAGCTCGTGAAATTACCGAATATCGCAAACGTAATGTGCGTGAAAAATCCAGCATTAGCGAAATTACCTCACTTGAACAGATGATGGATCAGTTAAAAACCTCAGATATTGCTCGCTTTCCGCTTATTATTAAGGGTGATGTGCAAGGTTCAGTTGAGGCGATTATTGCTTCGCTTGATAAACTTGCAACAAATGAAGTTTCAGCGCAAATTCTTCTTTCAGGAGTTGGCGGCATTACTGAGAGTGATGTGACATTGGCTCAGGCTTCGAAAGCAATTATTATTGGTTTTAACGTGCGTGCGAATAAGCAGGCACGAGAAGCGGCAGAGCGAGAAGCAATTGAAATTCGTTATTATAATATTATTTATAATCTGATTGATGATGTTAAAAAAGCAATGTCTGGCATGTTAGCGCCTGAAAGACGCGAGACCTTTATTGGTTATGCTGAGATTTTAGAAGTGTTTAACATTACTAAGGTTGGTAAAGTTGCTGGCTGTCGTGTTACTGAGGGTATTGTTGAGCGTGGCTCTGGTGTGCGCCTTTTGCGTGATGATGTGGTAATTCATGAGGGAGAACTTTCAACCCTTAAGCGCTTTAAAGATGAAGTCAAAGAAGTGAAAAATGGTCAAGAATGTGGTATGGCCTTTTTAAACTATCAAGATATTAGGGCTGGTGATGTTATTGAATGTTTCCGTGTTGAGCAGATTGAGCGCTCTTTATAAGAGGGTAAAATAATATGAGTAAAGCTCCATCTCAGCGTATGTTGCGTGTTGGTGAATTGGTTCGCCATGCTCTGTCCAATGTTTTAGCACGTGGTGAAATTATTGACCCGATAATAGAAACTAGTGTAATCACCGTGCCAGAAGTGCGTATGTCAGCTGACCTTAAATTAGCCTCTGCCTATATTGTGCCGCTTGGTGGGGGCAATGCTAAAGAGCTTGTTAAGGCGTTAAACTCACATCAAAAATTCATTCGTGGGCAGATTACCCCGCAATTAAATCTAAAATATTCACCAATCATCAGGTTTTTTGAAGATGATAGTTTTGATGAAGCAACAAGAATTGATAATTTGTTGCGCTCAGAGCGTGTGAAGCGCGATTTAGAAAAACCTGACGATAGCGAGCCGTCATTAGGTTGAACTCATGAAGAAAGCCCAACAAAAACGCCCAAAGCGTAATATTTCTGGCTGGTTGGTGTTAAACAAACCCTATGACATGACCTCAACAGATGCGGTTGGTAGGGTGCGCTGGTTATTACAAGCAAAAAAGGCAGGCCATGCAGGAACGCTTGATCCATTAGCAACGGGAATATTGCCAATTGCGTTTGGGGAGGCAACAAAGACAATTCCCTATATTCAGGATAGTATTAAAATTTATCATTTCACTTTGGTTTGGGGCATTGCCACCAATACTGATGATGTTGAGGGTGAGGTGATTGCAACGTCTGATATTCGCCCAGCACGAGATCAGGTTGAAGTAGCGCTTGAGAATTTTAAAGGTGTGATAACTCAAGTTCCCCCTGCTTTTTCGGCAATTAAAATTAAGGGTGAGCGGGCCTATGATTTGGCGCGGGCGGGCGAAAAATTTGAAATGCCTTCTCGTGAGGTTGAAATAGAAAGCTTTGATTTAATTGAGCATGATGAAAAACAATCAAAATTTGAAGTGGTTTGCGCTAAAGGAACTTATATCCGTGCGCTTGCTCGTGACCTAGCCTTAAGCCTTGGCACAAAGGGGCATGTTGGCTCACTACACCGTGCTAGCGTTGGGCATTTTAATGATGCTAATACAATTGACTATGAGGAGTTTGAAAAAGCTAGTTTGCTGGAGCAAGAAAATATGCTCCGCCCGATTTCTGATGGTTTAATCGGTATGCCAGAAATTTTAATAGATGCCTCTCAAGCAATGAGCATAAGACTTGGAAATCCTGTTTTGCTAACGGGCGCTAATGCACCAATATCAATTGATGAGGCATGGGCAAGCTGCAAGGGTGAAGTGGTGGCAATTGGTTATGTTGAAAAGGGGCAGTTTAAGCCTAAAAGGGTTATTTTGGCTGGCTAGTTTAATTTGAAGCCCACCTTTTGATGAGGTGGGCTTCAATCTGGGGTTAATATCTTTTAAAATCCTCGGAGGTAATCACGCCATCGCTATTTGTGTCTTTTGCTGCAAAAAAAGAAGCTGCTTTTTCAATAAACTCTTCTCTTGATACGCGTCCGTCGCCATCAATATCATTTGCCTCTAGCGTCATAAGGTTTGCACCTTTATTTTGGTAATTGGCGGCATTTACCCCCTTGCTCGCCATGTCATTGGCTCGTGCTTCATCAAAATAAACATATTCTTCCGCTGATATATAATTATCCTCATTGCTATCAAAAGAATAAAAAACCTCATCGCGCTTTTCTTTTATTTCTTCAAGGGTTACTCTGCCGTCTTCATTTACATCCCAGCTGTTGATAAAGTTCTGGCCCGGAACTCCACTTCCTCCACCTTGACCCCCAGCAGCAAGAGCGCTGCTTGCGCTTGTTGCTAATAGAGTGCTGATAATAAGAGCGCTGATAATTTTAGTTTTCATTTTGCTATCCTTTATTAGAATTTGGTAATATATCTAAAATGGAATATGTTTGGATAATAGTCTAGTTAACTCTTGGTAATATAGATGAGTATTTGGTAATGTTTAATGCTCGCTATCACATAGATTGTGATCTGATAGTGATAAAATAATGTGGCAATTATCAATATTTCCATCGTCACTTACAGCAATGATTTGTTTTAATTGCCTCTCTAACCTTTTAAGCTTTTTAATGCGTGATTTGATGGAATTAAGATGTTTTGTAGCAATAAGGTGAGCATCATGACATGAGTTTTCTGGCTTAGAACTTAATTTAAGTAACTCGCTAATATCTTTAATCGATAGACCAAGATCACGAGCATGCTTGATGAATGCAAGTCGATCAAGCTCGGCTTTTGTGTAGCGACGTTGGTTGCTGATTGAGCGTTCTGGTGCTGCAATAATGCCCATTTGTTCATAATAGCGAATGGTTGGAATTTTAACCCCTGTTTGTTTTGATAATTGTCCGATTGAAAACATGTAGATTTTCCTTACCCTATAGTTACTGGAGGAGTTAGGTTAGTCCAAATATAATGAAGAATCAATTTGTTGATATGTAATTATTGCTCTAAAGGTGATTTGCAATCTGTGATCATTAGTTAAGGAAATCCCAGTTGAAAAATATATTATTGTGGGTTTTGTTAGCGCTAATATGGAGCTCATCTTTTGCGGCGATAAAAATCGGGGTTGAGAGCATTGCTCCAATGGCTTTGGTTGCTGGGCGTATGGCGATTGCCAGTATACTTTTACTGATAATATTAAAGGTGAAATCATTATCTTTGCCAAAAGATATAAAAACATGGGGGATGTTTTTGATTATAGGTATGGCTGGCAATGTTATTCCATTTTATCTGATAAGTTATGGTGAAATAAATGTTGGTAGTGGGCTTGCTGCATTGCTTATGAGCATAACGCCGATTGCAACAGTATTTTTAGCGCCGCTTATCCTGTTAGATGAGGGATATAATATCAGAGCAACATTGGGGATAATATTGGGGGTGATTGGCTTAATTATATTAGTTGGCACAGATGTAATATTAGGTATAGGAGATAATCTAACAGCACAAATAGCAATAATTATTGCGGCGTTGCTTTATGCTTTCACAACCATATTTGTTAAGAGATTTGTGGTTGAAAAGCCAATTATAATGGCCTCTGGTTCTATGCTGGTCGGCACAATTGTAATTATTCTTATCACATTAGTTTTGGATCACCCAACGACATATATTATACCAAGTAGCGCCTCTTTGATTGCAATGATTTATCTTGGTATTTTCCCAACCGCTTTAGCTACTTTGATTTATTTTTATCTATTACCAAGGATTGGGGCGAGTAGAATGTCGCAGATAAATTTTCTTGTTCCTCTAGTTGGGGTGTTTATTGGAGTAGCTCTTATGGGTGAAACCCTAAGAGTGACGGCTTTTTATGCCCTGATAATTATCTTGGTGGCGATATATTTAGTGACATCTGGTCAAAAAATTAAAAAGCTTGATGAGTAGAATTGTCTTAAGTTTTACTATAAGTGATAATCAACACATAATAGCTAGCTAATAATATTAGCTTTTAATGAAAGAATATATTTTGAATAAATTTGAAGATTTTGCCCTCGCCCCTGTTATTTTACGGGCAGTGAGCGAGCTTGGTTTTGATAAACCAACACCCATTCAAGAACAGTGCATTCCCTTGGCGCTTGAGGGACATGATGTTATGGGTTTGGCACAGACTGGCACGGGTAAAACGGCAGCCTTTGGCTTGCCCTTATCGCAACATTTGATGAAGGTAAAAGACAGGCCAAAAGCAAAAGAGGCTAGGGCGTTAATTTTAGCCCCAACTCGTGAATTGGCAAATCAGATAGCTGAAAACCTTCGCGCCTATGTGCATCATGCGCATTTAAGGGTAAATGTGGTTGTTGGTGGTGCATCTATAAATGTGCAAAGGCAAAAACTTGGGCGCGGCACAGATATTTTGGTGGCAACCCCAGGACGTTTGATGGACTTAGTTGAGCGCAAGGCCGTTTATCTTGATATGGTGAGATATTTGGTGCTTGATGAGGCCGATCAGATGTTAGACCTTGGTTTTATTCATGTGCTTAAAGAAATAGCTTCTATGTTGGGTGAGCCACGTCAGACAATGTTATTTTCTGCCACTATGCCAACTCAAATTAAACAATTATCAAAGGCATTTTTAAACAATCCAAAAACTATTTCGGTGTCCCCTCCTGGTAAGGCGGCTGATAAAATTGCACAAAGCGTGCATTTTATTGGCAATCGCACCAAGGCTGATTTATTAAAAGAATGTCTGGCGGCAAATAAAGATGATATTTCATTAGTGTTTTGTCGCACAAAACATGGCTCTGAAAAACTAAAAAAACATTTGGTTGAGCGAGGGTTTAAGGCTGGCTCAATTCATGGCAATAAAAGCCAAGGCCAACGCGATAGAGCCATTAGAGAGTTTAAATCTGGTGAGATAAAAATTTTGGTTGCAACCGATGTTGCTGCACGTGGCATTGATATTTCTGGCGTTAGTCATGTTTATAATTATGATTTGCCAGAAGTGGCCGAAAATTATGTGCATCGCATTGGACGCACTGCAAGGGCTGGCAGGTCAGGGGAGGCCGTAGCGTTTTGCTCACCTGCTGAAATTGGTCTGCTTCGTGCCATTGAAAAATTGATGGGCGTTGATATTAAAGTTGCCTCTGGTGAAATGAGCGAGCAGGAAGAAAAGCTAAATATTGGCAAGAAAAAACGTGTTCGCAATAGGGTTAAGAAAAAGTCAGACTTTAGGGGTGATAAAAGAGCAAAACAAGCACTAAAAGGTGCAAAAGAAGACAGACCTGCTCGCTCTAAGCATAAAAAAGTGAGGCGTAAATCCTCCCCCCCTAATGCTACGCAGGGAGCAAAACCTGCTGGAAGCAAAAAATCTAGCAAACCGTCTCGCAAACAACGCCTAAGAGCAAGAGCCAATAATGCTAATAAGAGTGCTAATAAGGGCGCTTAACTAATGCTTTGCTTTTTGTTTGTTTTTGCTATATAGGCAAGACAATCATGCCAATGGTGTGATTTTAACGGCCCTGCCTGGACGACATCTCGGCCATGGGCATCTTTATAACAATCCTAAAATGAAAGGGATATATGATGTCGGTAACTGCTGAGCGTAAAGCACAGATTATTAAAGAATATGGAATTAACAAGGACGACACAGGTTCACCTGAAGTTCAAGTTGCCATTCTTTCAGAGCGTATTGCTAATTTAACAGAACATTTTAAAGGCCACAAAAAGGATAATCATTCTCGTCGTGGACTTTTAAAAATGGTTTCGTTACGTCGTAGTCTGCTTGATTATGTAAAAAATAAAGATGAGAAGCGCTACAAAAGCTTAATTGAAAGACTTGGTCTGCGTCGCTAATTTTAAAAAACTATCAAGGCGCATTTTTATAATTGCGCCTTGATATTAGAGTATTGGCATGAGCCAAAAAAGAAAAACTATAATAGATGAAATGACTTTTTAATAAACGTGAAAAAACACATGGGGTGTTTAGGGCGTTTAAAAAGTCGCATTGTTTTTTCAAATTTAAGATGGGAAAAACAATGAATGAAAATGAAAAGACGAAAATATGTTTAATCACCATAAGGTAGAACTAAACTGGGGCGGTGTGCCTCTAATTCTTGAGACAGGCAAAATTGCCCGTCAAGCCGATGGCGCTGTTCTTGCGACACTTGGCGAAACAGTTGTTTTAGCAACTGTTGTTAGTGCCAAATCGGCAAAACCAGGGCAGGATTTCTTCCCTTTAACAGTAAATTATCAAGAAAAAGCCTATGCAGCGGGTAAAATACCTGGTGGCTTTTTTAAGCGTGAAGCAAGGCCAAGCGAAGCAGAAACACTAATCTGCCGTTTAATTGATCGCCCAATTCGCCCACTTTTTCCGCAGGGATATAAAAACGAAACTCAAGTTATCGTAACCGTTCTTCAGCATGATATGGAAAATGAGCCTGATATTTTAGCTCTAATTGCAACTTCTGCAGCGCTTACAATTTCAGGTGTTCCATTTATGGGGCCAATTGGCGCTGCTCGTGTTGGGCTTATTGATGGTGAGTTTGTGCTAAATACTCCTGTTGAACAAAGAGATGATAGCATACTTGATTTGGTTATGGCTGGCACAAATGATGCCGTTTTAATGGTTGAATCTGAGGCGCAAGAGCTTTCAGAAGAAGTTATGCTTAATGCTGTAATGTTTGGTCATGAGCAGAGCCAAAAAGTAATTGATGCAATAATTAAATTAGCAGAACAAGCGGCAAAAGAGCCACGTAATTTTGAGGCAGAAGATTTAACTAAGCTTGAAAAAGCAATGGGTAAAGTAGTTTCAAAAGATATTGCTAAAGCCTATAAAATTACTGCAAAAGAAGCCCGTTATGATGCGCTTGATGAAGCAAAGGCAAAAGTAAATGAGCATTTCGCTGCAAAAGAGGGTGAAGAGCCAGAGTGGAAGCCCGAGCAAATCGGCACAGTGTTTAAAACATTGCAAGCCAATATTGTTAGAACTTCTATTATTAAAACAGGCAAGCGGATTGATGGTCGTGATCTCACAACTGTTCGCCCTATTGTTTCAGAAGTTGGCATGTTGCCTCGCACACACGGCTCGGCGCTTTTCACACGTGGTGAAACTCAAGCATTAGTTGTTGCAACTTTAGGTACTGGTGATGATGAGCAGTTTATCGATAGTTTAGAGGGAACAACCAAGCAAAACTTTATGCTTCATTATAACTTCCCTCCATATTCTGTTGGTGAAGCTGGTCGCACTGGTTTTACTTCTCGCCGTGAAATTGGTCATGGTAAATTAGCATGGCGTGCGATTAACCCAATGCGTCCAAATGTTGAAGAATTTCCTTATACTTTGCGCGTAGTTTCTGAAATTACTGAAAGTAATGGTAGCTCTTCAATGGCAACCGTTTGCGGCACTTCGCTTGCGCTTATGGACGCTGGCGTTCCTATGAAAGGTCCTGTTGCTGGTATTGCGATGGGTCTTATTTTAGAGGGCAAAGATTATGCAGTGTTATCGGACATTTTAGGTGATGAAGACCATCTTGGCGACATGGACTTTAAAGTTGCTGGATCAAAAGACGGTATTACATCACTACAGATGGATATTAAAATTGCTGGCATTACAAAAGAGATTATGGAAGTAGCTCTTAGCCAAGCTAAAGAGGGTCGTGATCATATTCTTGGTGAAATGAGCAAAGCTCTTGATAGTGCTCGTGATGAGGTTGGTGAATTTGCGCCTCGTATTGAAACGCTGAAAATCCCTACCGATAAAATTCGTGAAGTTATTGGAACTGGCGGCAAGGTCATTCGTGAAATTGTTGAAAAAACTGGCGCTAAAGTCAATATTGAAGACGATGGCACAGTGAAAATTGCCTCAAGCGATGGCAAGTCAATTGAAGCGGCTCTTAAATGGATTAAGTCAATTACTGACGAGCCAGAAGCTGGCGTTATTTATCAAGGCACAGTTGTTAAAACTGCTGATTTTGGTGCGTTCGTAAACTTCTTTGGTCCAAAAGACGGCCTTGTGCATATTTCACAATTGGCAAATGAGCGTGTTGGTAAAACCACCGACGTTGTTAAAGAAGGCGACAAAGTTTGGGTTAAGCTACTAGGCTTTGATGACAGAGGCAAAGTGCGCCTATCAATGAAAGTTGTTGACCAAGAAACTGGACAAGAGATTAAAAATGAAGACTAAAATTAGTTTTTGATTTTTAAAGATTTAAGCCTCGCATTTATGCGGGGCTTTTTTGTTGTTACCCGATAATTTCTGGCAATACTCGGTGCGGGGGGCGATGGCCATCGAGATATGTTTTTATATTTACAATAACAATTTCACCCATTTCGATGCGGCTTTCAAGTGTAGCTGAGGCCATGTGTGGGGTTAAGAGAGTTTTATTTTCTTTTGCTAGTGCTATCAATTTGGGGTTAATGCCATTTTCTTGCTCAAATACATCAAGTGCTGCGCCTCCCAGTTTTTCAGCTTCTATCAATTCAACAAGAGCATCTTCATCTAATAATTCTGGTCTTGAGACATTAATTAAAAAAGCATCTGGCTTCATTTTTGCCAAACGAGTTTTATTCATTAGCTTAAAACTGTCTTTTGTTAGCGGGGTGTGAAGTGAGACAATATCCACATGGGCTAGCATATCATCAAGGTCTGGCCAATATTTAGCCTCTAAGGGCAACTCTATTTCTGGCGGTCTTTTTGTGCGTGAATAATAATGAATATTTATACCAAAAGCCTTAGCGCGTTGTGCAACTGCGGTGCCAATACGCCCCATGCCGATAATTCCAAGTGATTTCCCTGCTAATCTTGCACCTAGCATCCAAGTTGGCGACCAGCCAGCCCATTGACCTTTACCAGTTAACACTCTTGCACCCTCAGCAAGACGGCGTGGCAGTGCAAGAATTAGCGCCATGGCCATGTCGGCGGTATCATTTGTTAAAACAGATGGGGTGTTAGTAACAATGATAGAGCGAGCATTTGCTGCTTTTATATCAATATTATCAACGCCATTACCAAATTGTGCGATTAGTTTGATGGTTTGTGGCAGGGAGTTAATTAAATCAGCATCAAGCGGATCAATGATAGAGGAGACTAAAACCTGCTTGCCAATGCAAGCCTGTATAATTTCATCGCTTGTAAGCGCTAATTGTTTTTTATTGATGCTTACATCAAATAAATCAAGCATTCGGCTTTCTATTTTATTTGGTAATCTTTGTGTTACAAAAACACTTCTTTTATTGGTAGTTTTGCTGATATGTTGATTTGGCAAATCTCACCTCTGGTTTTTTAAAAACTATAAAAACAATCTAAATTGATTTGTATTTTCATTCAATTTTTATATTGTAGGCTTATCATGATTTTTCTGATCAAAAAACAAAATTTTTAATATAAGAAAACAAGACTAATGATATTAAATTGGCACAAGCCAAATATTTTTTCACTCTTTGTTGCTATAATATTTGTAATGATTTTTACATTACCAATATTTGCACAATCTAGCTCAAATCCATCTGGATTAGAAGTGCCTCGCTTTGCTTCAACTCGCTCAAAGCCAATAAATGTTCGTGTAGGACCAGGTAAAAGATATGATATTGCTTGGATATATGTGAAATCTGGCATTCCAATTGAAGTGATTGCAGAATTTGATGTCTGGCGAAAAATAAGAGATCATGAGAAAGAAGAGGGCTGGATACACCAGAGCTTGGTTTCTTCAGCGAGAGCTGGATTGATAAAAAGTGATATTGATGAAAATGTTAGTTTGTTATCAAAGGCTGAAGTAGGTGCAATAGTTAAAGCATTTCTTGGAGCTGAATACCCGCTAATATTAAAAAGTTGTGATGGAAAGTGGTGCGAGGTGGTTATAAAATATTCAGATAACGGGGAAAAAGAAAAAACCATTAGTGGCTATCTTGAACAATCCAAAGTTTGGGGTGTTTATGAAAATGAAAAATTTGACTAATCAATTGGTTAGTTTTTTCACCCTGATAACAACGTCAACATTAGCAATTTCCATGCCCTCTGGCGCATCTGGTAGACCAGTTATAGCAATTGAATCAACAGGAATATCGGTTACTATATTTTCTTCTTCAAAATAAAAATGATGGTGATCTGAAGTGTTAGTATCATAGTATGATTTTGTAGCATCAACATTTATTTCTCTGACAAGACCTGCTTGGCTGAATTGATGCAGGGTGTTATAAATTGTCGCCAAAGAAACACCAATTTGCTCATTTTTTGCTTCAAGGTGAAGTGCCTCTGCGCTTACGTGTCTGTGCGAGCCAGCAAATAATAATTCGGCTAATGCTACGCGTTGTTTGGTTGGGCGCAATCCTGCCATGCGCAACACAGCCGTTAAGCAAGACTGACGCGATGATAGTTGAGGTTTGTCGCAAATATTTCTTTTATTGGTTGGCATTTGTCTTTTTCAATTTTTAAACTTTTTAAACAGTGCAAACATACAAAGGCACGCCATAAAAGACAAGGTAATATTATCAAGGCTATCATAAAGAGTTTTTATAAAAATATTACATTAGAGTATAGATTGCAATTACTATAAGAGAATATAGATTGACCGTTTAGGTTATGCCCTTTATCAGTTTAATAGGTTTAGATATTTCATTAAGGAAAATGAATAATGGCAATTATCGAGCGCAAAAACTCTTATAATTACGAAGAATTGTTAGCAAGTGGGCGAGGCGATTTATTTGGTGAGGGGTTTGCAAAATTACCTGCGCCACCAATGTTAATGTTTGATCGAATCACTTATATAAATGGTGATGGCGGTGAATATGGCAAGGGGCAAATAAAGGCTGAATTAGACCTAAATCCTGATCTATGGTTTTATAAATGTCATTTTATTGGCGACCCTGTAATGCCGGGTTGTTTGGGGCTTGATGCCATGTGGCAAATGGTTGGCTTTTTTCTTTGTTGGTCTGGCTCACCTGGACGTGGGCGAGCCTTGGGCGGTGAAATAAAATTTACAGGCCAAGCAACGGCAGATAAAAAATTATTAGAATATCAGGTCGATATAAAAAAACATATGCGTAAACCACTTCCATTTGGTGTTGCTGATGCTATTATGAAAGCAGATGGCGAAATTATTTATAAAGCTAAAAATTTAAAAGTTGGTTTGATGCCAATTGAGTAATTAAGGTTATATATTTTTTAAGGAAGATACATGAAACGAGTTGTTGTAAGTGGAATGGGTATTGTTTCTTCAATTGGAAATAATATTGATGAAGTTCTAGTCAGCTTAAAGCAAGCCAAATCTGGTATTTCTAAAGCTATTGATTATGAAAAATATGGCTTTCGCTCACAAGTTCAAGGTGAGCCAAATCTTGATCCTTTTGAAGTTTTGGATAGGCGCACAACGCGCTTTATGGCTAAAGGCTCGGCTTGGAATTATATTGCTATTTTAGAGGCAATAAAAAACGCAGGATTGGAAGAAAAAGATTATCGCGGTAATCCAAGAACAGGTATTATTATGGGGTCAGGCGGCCCATCGACCAAGGCAGTTGTTGAAGCCGCACAAATAACAATTGAGCGTGGGCCAAAACGTATCGGGCCAACTGTTGTGCCAAAAGCAATGAGTTCAACAGCCTCTGCAACGCTTGCAACGCCGCTTGGTATTCACGGAGTGAATTATTCTATCTCCTCTGCTTGCGCTACCTCTAAACATTGTATTGGCAATGCCTATGAGCAGATTCAAATGGGCAAGCAAGATATAGTTTTTGCTGGCGGTAGTGAAGATTTGCATTGGACTATGTCTAATATTTTTGATGCTATGGGTGCAATGAGCTCAAACTTTAATGATACACCTGAAATAGCTTCACGTGCTTATGATAAAAATCGTGATGGGTTTGTTATTGCTGGCGGTGCTGGGGTTTTGGTGCTTGAAGAATATGAACATGCAAAGGCACGCGGTGCGACAATTTTTGCTGAACTTATTGGCTATGGTGCAACATCAGATGGTGCTGATATGGTTGCACCCTCTGGTGAAGGGGCGGTGCGCTGTATGCGTCAGGCTTTAAGCACTGTTAAAATGCCAATTGACTATATCAATCCGCATGCTACCTCCACTCCAATTGGTGATATTAAGGAAATAAGTGCGTTACGGGAAGTATTTGGGAATGAGGATAAATGTCCGCCATTTTCAGCAACTAAATCGCTTACTGGTCATTCACTTGGAGCAACTGGGGTTTGGGAATGTATTTTCTCAATCCTCATGATGAATAATAATTTTATGTGCAAGAGCGCTAATATTTTTGAACTTGATCCTGAATTTGCAGATATGCCAATTTTGCAACAGCGAGTGGATAATGTGTCGATTGGTGCGGTTTTGTCTAACTCATTTGGCTTTGGTGGCACTAATGCTAGCTTAGTGTTTAAACATCCAGATGCTTAAATTGTTGAGGGAATAGATAATGGTTTTTGATGTAAATTGGATAGCAATAGTTTTGGCCGTTGTTGCCTCCATGGCGTTTGGCATGGCTTGGTATATGGGGTTAGAGAAATATTGGGTTGCAGCAACTGGTAAAAGTAAAGATGAGTTGATGTCCAATGGCTCTTCCTCTCCGTTTATTTGGGCAGCCATTATGCAATTTATTATGGCGATATTTATAGCTCAGCTTACTTTTATGTTATTTGATGATGTAATAAATGTTAAAAATGCCGTTCATACAGGCATGTTAATGTGGTTTGGTTTTATTTTAACTTCGATGACTATAAATCACCGTTATCAAAATTTGAGCTGGAAACTTACTTTGATTGATGGCGGATATTTGCTTGGTGTAGTTATTGTGCAGGGCATTGTGATTGGTGTTTTTGGCTAATAATGTTTTCTTTAAAAAAGAAATGGCCAGATAGTTTATCTCTAGATTTAGATAGTGGTTTGATTGAGGTGCAGGTTAAAATCCATGCGCGGGCAAAAAATTATCGCCTTTCAATTGGTGCTAATGGCAGGCCAGTTTTAACCAGCCCCCCTTATGGAAATATTTCAAAAGCAAAAGAATTTTTACAATCACATAGTGGCTGGCTAGAAAAAAAATTATCAAACCGCTACCAACCAGTTGCATTTGCGCATGGAAATCAAATTCCACTTCGCGGTGAAAATCATATCATTGTTGGGCTTGATAAAATTCGTGGGCAGGTTGAAGTTTTAAATAATGAGCAGGGGTTTGAACTTTTAGTTCCTGGTGGGGAAAAACATTTGCAACGGCGTTTAAAAGATTGGCTTAAAAAGCAAGCTAAAATGGACCTTGAAAAGTCGGTTAGCCTACACGCAAATAATTTAAATGTTGAGCCAAAAACAATAACTATCAGATCACAATCTAGCAGGTGGGGGTCTTGTTCTAGCTCGGGGCGATTAAATTTTAACTGGCGGCTTATTTTAGCACCAAATTTTGTGCTTGATTATGTTGGAGCGCATGAAGTGGCGCATTTGGTTGAGATGAATCATTCACCTGCTTTTTGGGAGCAAGTAGAGTTAACCTTGCCAGATATGGCACGAGGGAGAGACTGGCTAAAGAAAAATGGGCAACAGTTGATGGCTTATGGTTAAAGTGGGTAAGTTAATAATTTATTTGTTGATTTAATTTCCATTAAATAAATTATTGAGTAAATCAACCAAGGTTTTTGGCCTGTCATTTTGACTTTGTCCTTCGTCATTTTGTATTATTTCATTTGATGGCGTGAGCTGCGTGTGGGTGGTTGGAAGGTTGGTAACAGGGAAACCCTTATGAGCGCGAGACATAAAATCTGACCATATTTGTGCAGGAAAAGAGCCCCCACCAACACCTTTTGTGGGCGAGCCA
>JALSJY010000136.1 GCA_026989045.1 Hyphomicrobiales bacterium
AGATAATGGCTAATGATTTGATGGCTGGCAAGCGTGGTTTGATTATGGGGGTGGCGAATAATCGCTCTATCGCTTATGGCATTGCAAAAGCATTGCGGGAGCAGGGGGCTGAAATTGCGCTTTCTTATCAGGGTGAAGTGCTTAAGCGACGTGTTGAGCCTTTAGCAAAAGAGCTTGGTGCTGAAATTTTGGTTGAATGTGATGTTACTAACGAAGAGGCGATGGATCAGACTTTCGCTACTTTAAAAGAAAAATGGGGCAAGTTGGACTTTTTGGTGCATGCAATTGGATTTTCCGACAAAAATCAGCTTAGTGGGCGTTATGTTGATACTTCGCCTGATAATTTTGCTATGACGATGAATATTTCGGTATATTCTTTCACTGCTGTTGCAAAAAGGGCTGAGGCTTTGATGGTTGATGGTGGCTCTATGCTTACTTTGACTTATTATGGTGCTGAAAAAGTTATGCCAAACTATAATGTCATGGGTGTTGCAAAGGCGGCGCTTGAGTGTTCGGTGAAATATCTTGCCTCTGATTTAGGGCCGAATAATATTCGCGTGAATGCAATTTCAGCGGGGCCGATTAAGACTTTAGCGGCGGCAGGCATTGGTGATTTCCGTATGATGTTGCATTGGACAGAAGCAAATGCGCCTTTGCGTAAAAATGTCACTATTGATGAAGTCGGCTCATCTGCGCTATATTTTTTGAGTGACATGTCAAGCGGCACAACTGGTGAAATTCATCATGTTGATAGCGGATATAATATTCTTGGAATGAAGGTATTAGAAAAAAATGACGACTAATCTACCTGATATATATTTTATTCGCCATGGGCAGACCGATTGGAATGCGCAAGGGCGCTATCAGGGTCAGCAAGATATTGCTTTAAATGAAGTGGGGCGAGAGCAAGCATTTTCTAATGGTAGGCTTTTGAGAGGTTTGCTGAATGAGGCGGGGTTAAATGGCAATGATATGGATTGGTATGTTTCCCCGCTATCAAGGGCAATTGATACGATGGAGATTATTCGCTCGAACTTTACTGATTTAGATAAGAAACCTATCATTGATAAATCTTTGATTGAAGTTTCATTTGGTGAATTTGAAGGTAGTTTACATACTGATATATTATCTAGCTTTGAAAAGAGGGGGGAAAGGAGTGAGAAGTTTTGGGATTTCCGCCCAAAGAATGGCGAAAGTTATGTAGATTTATTGGATCGAGTTGAGCCATTTATTTCAACAATAAAAAAACCATCAATCATTGTTTCTCATGGAGGGACAGCTAGGGTTTTTAGATATCTCATTGAGGGAATATCAAAAATTCAAGCGGTGAATTTAGAAACACCACAGGATGCGATTTTGTATTTTTCTAAAGGAAAATTATCAATTGTTGAGGGTGAAACTGGGTAGGGTATTTTATGTCGGACAATAGTTTTGGGAAATTATTTCGCTTCACAACATGGGGTGAAAGCCATGGGCTAGCACTTGGGGTGGTGGTTGATGGTTGTCCGCCAATGCTTGACATTTCGGCAAAGAAAATTCAGGTAGAGCTTGATAGGCGTAAACCTGGTAACTCGCGTTTCACTACGCAAAGGCAAGAGGCTGATAAGGTTAAAATTTTATCTGGGGTTTTTGAAGATGAAAATACCAATGGTTTAAAAACAACTGGTACGCCTATTTCACTAATGATTGAAAATACTGATCAGCGATCAAAAGATTATACTGATATTAAAGATAAATATCGACCCGGACATGCTGATTATACCTATCATCAAAAATATGGCATTCGTGATTATCGTGGTGGCGGGCGCTCTTCTGCTCGTGAAACTGCGGCACGGGTGGCGGCTGGTGCTATTGCTAGATTGGTTATTCCACAGGTTAAAATTCGTGCCTCATTGGTGCAGATGGGTGAGCATAAAATTGATTATGATAATTTTGATTGGGAAGAAGTGAATGAAAACCCGTTTTTTTGCGCTGATAAAATTGCTGCAAAAAAATGGGAGAATTATCTTGATGGGATTCGTAAAAGCGGCTCATCAATTGGAGCGGTGATTGAGGTTGTTGCTGAGGGCGTTCCTGCGGGTTGGGGCGCGCCTATTTATGGCAAATTAAGTTCAGATTTAGCTTCTGCTATGATGAGCATTAACGCCACTAAATCGGTTGAAATTGGTGCAGGAATTGAGGCGGCAAGTTTAAGCGGTGAAGAAAATGCCGATGAAATGAGGGCAGGTAAAGAGAAGCCATATTTTACTTCAAATCATGCAGGTGGCATTTTGGGTGGGATTTCTAATGGTGATCCGATAGTGGTGCGCTTTGCAGTTAAGCCGACTTCGTCAATATTGAGTGAGCGTAATACGGTCACAACTTCAAATGAGAATACTAAGATTATAACTAAGGGTCGTCATGATCCTTGTGTTGGTATTCGTGCTGTGCCTGTTGGTGAGGCTATGATGGCGCTGGTTTTAGCAGATCATTTTTTGCGCCACCGTGGGCAGGTTGGTTAGTTAATTAGATTGAGTTATAATA
>JALSJY010000137.1 GCA_026989045.1 Hyphomicrobiales bacterium
CGTTGCCTTGCGCACGCCAATATAAAGAGCGTTGCCTTGCGCACGCCAACATAAAAAGCGTTGCGTAGCACGCCAGAAAAATTAAACCCTCATGCTGAGCCTGTCGAATTATCAGGGTGAGGAAGCGTGGATTACACCCTAATTCCTTGATCTAAAACTTTTTATATCGATCAATTTGGGAGTTTTAGCGTGCTGTAGTCCCCGCGCACAAAGAGCGTGAGTGTTACATCTTTATTGTCACGATTACGCCAGAACCACCCGTGATTTCCAGTAAAAGCAGCTATTAGCTTACCCTCTTGATCAGTAATGCTCCGGCCTTTTTCATAGCTGATCTGTTTGCCACCACCATCACCATGTGTATCATAGTTCAGAGTGCCTCCGTTTGCCGACCATGCAAAATCTGCTATTGCGCCTTCATTCATGACGAGTTTGATTTCAATTCCTTGCCCAGGGGTAAGTATGTAGCTAACTTCATCTTGCCAAGCTGAAATAGCTGGTTCTGTCACTGCTGGTGCTACAGCTACAGCGGGTGCTGAGGGCGTGGTTACCTCTGTGGGTTCAGCTATTTCTGGAGTTTCAATTACCTCAGGAGTCTCAATTACCTCAGGAGTCTCAGCTACTTCAGAGGTTTTGGCCGTTGCAAGTGCGGCATCATCAGCCGCAGCTTCTGCATAAAGCTGTTGCTTGATTTCACCCATCTGGGTCAACCCAAGCACACGCCCCACCCCAGTTAGATCGATACCGTATTCAGCGGGAAGCCAAAAGAGGGTAAGGATTACGCCTGCCACTGCAACAGCTCCAATCGTATCCCTGATTAAGCCGTTAGAAGTTGCCTTAACACCTGTGATATGACCTGATGCAGATGAGGGCGCATGGCGTTGTTCAGAGTGTGATATTGTAATGTGGTCGTCACTATGATTGTAATCTTGTTGCATCGAGGAAAACTCCTATAAATTAAGTAGTGAAATAGCCAGCAATCTGAAAGCCCATCAAAGAAAAGCCAGCTGTCATCATGATAACATTAGCGCTATATGCTTGCCTCGCGAACGAGGAGGTGGCACGCCAACGGGTCATTACAATGAGGATAGCGGCGAGTGCTAGCAACTGCCCTATCTCGACACCCACATTAAAGGCGATGAGATTTGGCAAAAGACCATCAGGCGACATTTCATAGTCCATGAGCTTTGACGCAAGGCCGAAGCCGTGTAGAAAGCCGAAAATCAAGGTTGCACCTTTTGTGTTTGGTTGAAAACCAAACCACTTTTGGAATGCGCCAAGATTGTCTAACGCCTTATAAACCACCGAAAAGCCGATGATTGCATCGATTATATAACTGTTAATGCCGAAGTTAAAATAAACCCCAGCGATCATCGTGGTTGAGTGACCAATGGCAAATAGTGTTACATAGGTGCCGATCTGCTTCATGCCATAGAGAAAAAAGATCACACCGAGTAAAAACAGGATATGGTCATAACCTGTTATCATATGCTTAGCGCCGAGGTAAAGAAAGGGGAAGATATGCATCCCAGTTATTTCTTGAATATAACCCTTGTCACCTAGCGTAACGGCATGAGCAAACGCATAATCGCCCATAAAAGTCATAAAGAGAACGCTGGCAACTACGGCGGTACAAAGAAAATGTTTCATATTTGTAGTTTTATATCCATTATTTTATTCTCATTAAGAAATATCTTATAGAGGGGGGGGTTAATCAAATATAAAGAACATCAACGTCACGGCATCAATCTTCTATCCTTAACCAACAATCCAACTCCATCGTCATTGCGCACTTGCACACTAATGTGTTGATGCGCAATCCTGTAATGTCAAGTCATTGACGCATTAAAGCTTTTGCGATTTGAATAGCTTCTTACGCTCGTTAGACAACGAGCTACTGGATGCCGTGTCAGGCACGGCATGACAGCGGAGGAATATTGCTAGCAAAATAGTAAATCTGTCAGTGAATTACCTAACATTTGCAACTATAAGGAGGTGAAGCTGATGCGGCAATCCATAATCTAATATCTACCGAGAGGATTATAATCTTCCCTTTCCTTTTCTATCCTAGCGTTAGCTTGCGCTTGAGCGCTCTTAATATCCTCCTCAATTTTCTTGGCACGATCCTCATCACCATCAGGAAGCCTAACAGGAACACTAAAGGAAATACGATTTTCAGAGCCAGCCTTACTTTCTTTGCCTCCTTCAATTCCAATACCAAATACTTTTAATTTAGCTCCACCTCCGCCGCTAGATTCTGCAGATACAGAAACATCAAAATCAACTCTTGTCACAGTTCCATAATCTCCAGCATTAATGAGATTACCCCCAAGTTTCCCAAGGCCAATATTGGCATTAATATTCTTACCATTATCTTCATTTGCCTGAGCTGCTTCAATACCTTCAAGCACCTGTTTTAATGTTGCCTCAATAAATTCTTTCAACTCCATAGAATCAGTCCTAAGCTATTATTAACAGAACAAACCATAAACATAGAATATCATTGAGTCAACTTTTATAAATTG
>JALSJY010000138.1 GCA_026989045.1 Hyphomicrobiales bacterium
CGCATATATTTGCCTGACTTGCTGGTTTGCCCTGAGCAAGCAAGCGCAGCCAAAGATATTGCGCCACATTGCTATCTTGATATTCATCAACCAACATATACTTGAATTTTTTATGATAGATTGCCAGCACATCAGGATTTTCACGAAACAGGCGAATGCAGAGCAGCAATAAATCACCAAAATCAGCCGCATTAAGAGCGGTTAAACGTGCCTGATAATCAGTATATAATTTTTTACCCAAACCATTTGCATACATTCCTGCTTGAGATGATTTTATATCTACTGGCAATAATCCACGGTTTTTCCAACTATCCATAATAGAAGCAAATTGGCGCGCAGGCCAGCGTTTTTCATCAATATTTTCTGCCTTTAATAACTGCTTTATCAACCTAATTTGATCGTCCGTATCAAGAATTGTGAAATTTGGTTTAAGACCAACCAATTCAGCATGGCGGCGTAATACCCTTGCGCTAATAGAGTGGAAAGTGCCAAGCCAAGCCATTCCCTCAACACTTGCACCAACCAAATTAGCAACCCGCTCTTTCATTTCCAAAGCGGCCTTATTGGTAAATGTTACTGAGAGGATTTCAGAACTACGTGCTAACCTAGAGGCTAAAATATGTGCAATACGAGTAGTTAAAACCCGAGTTTTACCCGTGCCAGCCCCCGCCAATACCAAAAGCGGCCCTTTAATACTAAGCACAGCATCGCGCTGCTCATCATTTAGTCCCTTCAAATAAGCAGGCTCTGCCTGCCCAAATTGTGAGGTTATCGGGCGCTGGCTTACCTCAGGAATTTCATTAGTTTTTGACATATTATTTAGGGGTTCGAATCACTATTTGTTCTCAGTAAAATACAATATATATTGCAAGTGCAATTAAGTATATGCACAGATTTCATTGAGTTTTCGACACTTGAAAATACTATTTAAAAACAAAAAGGCACTTCCTATTAAAAATGAAACGCCTCTTTTATTTTGTAAAATTGCAATTTAGCCAAGCAACAGGTTCGGCAGAAATAACACAATAGATGGAAAGGCAATCAAGCCAGCAATTGTCAAAGCATCAGCAACAAAGAAAGGTGATACCCCCTTAAATACATCTTGCACCGAGATATCAGGGCGCACTCCTGCCACCACAAAACAGTTTAATCCAATGGGCGGTGTAATCAGGCATAGCTCCGCCATCTTCACCACAATAATGCCAAACCAGATTGAAAATCCAACTGCCCCCATGCCAAATGCCGCATCAGCCGCTAACACATGCTCACCACCATTAAGGGCAATCACTGCAGGATAAACCACAGGCAAGGTCAAAACCAACATGCCAATAGCGTCCATAAACATACCAAGCACCGCATAGGCCAGCAAAATGAAAATCAAAATTGTCATTGGGCTATAATGAAGTGAAGAAATCCAATCAGAAAATACTCCAGGTAAATCAGCAAACCCTAAAAAGCGCACATAAATCAATACGCCCCAAATGATAGTGAAAATCATCACCGAGAGTTTTGCCGTTTCAAGAAGCGCACTCTTAAGCTGTTGCCAGCGCATGCCTTTAATCAACGCCATAATCAACACAACAAAAGCACCAAGCGCCCCGCCCTCTGTTGGCGTTCCCCAAGCATCTCCTCCAAATGGATTATAGATGAAAAAGATAATTATCATCACCACAAAGAAAATTGGAAACACACCCGGAAGTGAAGCAAAACGCTCTTTCCAAGTAAAGCCTTTCACTGGTGGGCCGAGTTTTTTCCATACCATAGCCATAAGAACAATCATAGAGCCGTAAATTACCGCTGAGAACATTCCTGGCAAGAAGCCAGCTAACAATAATGCTCCAACGTCTTGCTCAACAATAATCGCATAAATCACCAAAATAGCTGACGGTGGGATAAGCGAAGCGAGCGTGCCAGCCGCCGCAACAACGCCAGCAGCAAAGCGCTTATCATAGCCAATTTTAAGCATTTCAGGAATTGCGATGCGTGCAAATACCGCAGATGTCGCAACTGATGCACCACTAACAGCAGCAAAGCCAGCCGTTGCAAACACAGTTGAAACCGCTAAACCACCCGGAAGCCAAGCAATCCATTTTTTCGCTGCATCAAATAAAGCTTTAGTCAAACCAGCATAATAGGCAAGGAAACCAATTAGGATAAATGTTGGAATAAGCGAAAGAGCTTGCATCGAGATTTTTGAATGCGGTACTTGCCCTGCTGTTTTAGCAGCAACTGTTAGCGCCCAGATAAAATCATCACCTGCATAATCTTTTTTTGCCCAAAAAACCCATACCAAGCCGACAAGACCTGTTAAAGCGGCAGCAAAGCCAACCCTCATTCCTAGTAAAACTAAAACCAGCATTCCGCCAGAAACTATTAAACCTATTGTGGTGCTATCCATTTTTAGCGCCCCCCTCGTCAAAAGCAGAAACCGTTTCTGCCTCTTTTGCTGCAACAGTTGCAGCATCTTCAATTAAAGGAACAGCAATTGGTGATTTTGTGCCGCTTATTATTGCGTTAAAATATCCCCATAATTGCAAAGCCAAGCGCATTACAAGCACAGAAAATGCAACAGGAACTAATAATTTTGCAGGCCAAAGTGGGAGGCGAATATCAAGCGAGCTATCACGACTCCAAAGCGGCGCAGCAAAATCAAATGAGCGTTGAAAATGTGCAAAACTACCCCACACAAGCAATATCATAAGAATAAACATTGCTAACGTGGTAATAAATTCAACACTCCAAAGCGCTCGCCCGCGAAGTTTACCAACTAAAATATCCATACGAATATGCCCGCCAAGCCTTTGTGTATAGGCAATGCCCATAAAGGCGATTAAAGGCATGGCTTGCTCGATCCAATCAACATAACCACGCAATGGCTGGTTAAAAATATTACGACCACCAACACTGATCACCGCCAACACCACAAGCATAAATACAGCCAAACCGCTAAGCAAAGCCAAAAAAGATTCAACTTTAAATAATGAACGATCAAACCTACTTAATAGCGAGCTATCTTCTAATACTGATGAAGAACCAGCCATTTTCTCCCCCTAAAATAAAACCTGCCGCCCCCACAATAAGGGCGACAGGCGTATCTCAAACAATTAAATTACTTAGCAACCAAACCAGTTACTAGGTCATAAAGCTCTTGCGCAGGAAGCCCGCGAGCATTATTTTCCTCTATCCAAGCCGCAGCGGCAGGGCCTGCAACAGCATCTCTAAAGGCCGTCAATTCATCATCGCTATAAGTAATGCTTTCGATGCCTTTTTCTTTAAGCTTTGGTCCCCATGCATCCATGGTTTTACCATTATAAGAAGCAATATAGTAATCAAGCGCTTCATCAACTGAGCCTAATAGTGCAGCACGATTATCATCAGACAAATCTGCCAACGCATCTGAATTCACTACAACTGGGCAATTCACTGTTCCTGGATTAAGGTTAGTTGTCCACCACTTGCCACTTTCAACAGTACCAAAAGCCATGTGAGCATGTGGGGCAAAAGCAACAGCTTTTACAACGCCACTATCAAGTGCTTGACGAACTTCTGAAGCTGACATAGAAGTTGGCACGGCGCCAATTGCCGCCATAGCTTTGCCAATGCCACCAGTTGCACGAACTGTAAGTCCTGCATAATCTGCCAAAGTGCGTGGGGCATCACCAACGCCAACAATATTATATTGTGGAAGTGGAGAAGGCATAAGCAAAGTTGCGTTCCATCGCGCTAAATCAGCAGCAACAGCTGGATGCTTATAAACAGCTTGTGAAATTTCACGCTCTTGCTCAAGTGTTGAAACACCAAGGAATGGAAGCTCTAACACAGTAATTGATGGGTTTTTATCGGCATGATAACCAGCACAGAACTGCGCCATTTCAAAAGCACCAATAGAAATGCCATCAAGATTTTCTTTATTTTTAGATAGACCACCATAAGATAGGTTTAGTTTAAATTCACCATTTGTCTTTGCGCTTACTAACTCTGCAAGTTTCTCAACATGCGCAGTAAAAGCACGTGGCTTACCCCAAAGTGATACATTCCATTCAGTCGCCATTGCTTGAGATGCAAATGTCATTGCTACAAGACCAATAGCGGTTGTTTTAAGTAGTTTATTATTCATAAATTTTCTCCCAGTTAAAAAAGTCATTCATACAACTTTCTAACAGAAGATTAACAATTTCGCTATTTCTTGCCTATGAGGAAATCCGCCATACTAACAAAATTGCTCTGCGGATTTTTGCGAGATGGGTTTGTTGCTTACCTATCACTCCGTTGTCATTGCGGACTTGATCCGCAATCCAGTAAAACTATCAACTAATATCAACACTATTTTTTATAAAGGCAGCTTTTTTTATAAGACAAATATACAATTGCATATTTAATTCATGCTGAGAAGCCATCTGGATTGCGGATCAAGTCCGCAATGACAACGTAAAATATAGAGCATACAAATACTCCCTACAGCAACTCAGCCTTATTAAGCCCCAATTTAACAATTTTCTCATTAAGCGTTCGTCGCCCTATGCCTAGCGCTTCAGCAACTGCGTCCATGCGCCCCTGATGGGTTTTAATGGCTTGCGCAATAAGTTGCTTCTCAAACGCTGCAACTGCACCTCGCAATGTTTCTGGCACATCATCTGGCTCACCATTTCGTGCAATTGCTTCAACTACCGAGCCACGCCCCCTCCTTGCAGCCAAAATTCTCCGCTCAGCGACATGGCGCAATTCACGCACATTTCCACCCCATTCATGCGATAATAAAGCTGCAACATCTTCAGCACTTAAATTAGGGGGGGAAATTTCATAAAGCTTGGCCTGTTCACTTAAAAAATGCGTATAGAGCAGTAAAATATCTTCTTTTCTATCACGTAAAGCTGGCATATTTAGCACCACATTATTTAAGCGATATAGCAAATCTTTTCTAAATTCTCCTGCCTCAACTCTATTTTCTAAACTCTCATTTGATGCAGAAATTATACGCACATTCACCTTTACTGGCTCACTTTGACCCTGCACAAAAAATTCTTGTGTTTCAATCACCCTTAACAGCTTAGCCTGTGATTTAATTGATGTCTCTCCCACCTCATCAAGAAATAACGTTCCACCATCTGCTTTAGCAAATGTGCCACTAATGCCACCAGAAACACCAAACATAAAATTTTCAAAATTATCATTAGTTATGCTTGCGCAATTAACTGCGATGAATGGCGCACCAGAGCGCGACCCTAAATCATGCAAAGCTCGTGCAACTAGCTCTTTTCCTGTGCCTGTTTCTCCAAGCAACATAACAGGTGCATCATTAGCGCTTAAATCAAATATCTCCTCTCTTAAGGTCTTTATGGCATTATTCTGCCCCAATAAAACCCTATCTAGGCCTGAAAGAGAGGCTAATCTCTCTCTTAATCTGCTAGTTTCAAGGCTTTGACGATGCTGCCTTGCACCATTACGCAATGCAGTTAATAAACGATGCGGATCAAACGGTTTTTCGATAAAACTATAAGCCCCGTTCTGCATTGCTTTAACCGCAATTGGAATATCACCATGGGCTGAAATTAACACAAATGGCGGGGCATTTAAGCCAGATAAATTTTGCAACAATTCAAGCCCACTCATACTTGGCATGCGCACATCGCTTAAAATCACATCGGGGCAAACTTGCTCAAGACGAGAAATCACGTCTTGACCCTTAGTAAAAACCTCTACCTTCCAGCCTGCTTTTTCTAACAAATGAGCAAGAGAATCCCGCATTGATTTATCATCATCAACAATAAAAACTAAATGAGAATTATTCGCCTGCTGTTCCATTATTCATTAACCCCTGTAAGTGGAATTTTTACGATAAATAGCGCACCACCCCCGCTAATATTTTTAGCTTCAAAAAGCCCCTCATGCTCTTTTACAATCGCTGCCGAAATTGCCAACCCAAGCCCCATGCCATTACCCGATGCACGAGTTGTATGAAACGGCTCTTTTAATTGTTCAATTGAACTCTCACCCAAACCATGCCCACTATCAGCGACCATAAGAATTCCATAAATTTCATCTGATTTAATGCTAAGTTCAAGTAGTTTTTGCTGGCAATCTTCCATTGCAGTAATTGAATTACGCACCAAGTTTACCAATACCTGCTCAAGGCGCAAGCGATTAGCCCTTATCATAATTGGCTTTTTTGATAATTTTATATCCAGCTTAATATTTGCATCTTTAATATCTGGGGCAACAAGAATTTCTACTCCGCGCCAAACATCTCTCAAATCCACCAATTCCATATCGCTTTGAACAGGCTTTGCAAAAAACCTAAGCTGCTTAGTAATATTGACCATGCGCTTAACAATGCCTGATAGATGTTGCATTGTTTTTCTTCTATCACTTTCATTTTTATCAAATTCAGATGCTGTAATATAATTTTGCATTGCAGAAATAGGCTGCCCAAGCTCATGCGTAACCGATGCGGAAAGCTGCCCTAATGCCGCTAGTTTTGAATTGCGCGCTAATTCAGATTGTGCTTTTTCAAGTCGCTTTTCTGCAGCCCGCCTATCTACAATTTCTTGCGCAAGCTTTGCATTTGCCCCTTGCAATTTATGCCTATCTGCTTGTGATGCTTTTAGTGCTATTCTTATTTGTTCAGAGCGCAACAATAAAACCAAAGTCAGCATAGCAAATGCAATAATCATAGCAATAACAACAGTGAACCAACTACGCTCCAAAACTCGACTTTCATCAGCCAAAAAATGCAAATTCCAGCCCAAGCGCGAAACAGATTCACTTGCATGAACATAAGTCACCCCATCAAGTTTAACGCTCTTTCTATCAATAACCTGCCAATCCATCGGCTCTAAAGGCTCATTGGCAAACTGACGCTCTTTAGCAATTTCATCTCGACGAACGTCAGAAATTTCGGATAAGGCTTTATATCGCCAACTTTCATTTGAAGACAAAACCACAACCCCATCTGAATTTGAAACAAAAACCAACTCACCGCCAATATTCCAAGCCTTGCTCAATTCACTTAAATCAATTTTTATTGCAATAACACCAATCGGCTCACCATATTCACCCTTTACCAATTGCGCTATAAAATAACCGGGCAAAGAGGTTGTTGCACCAATACCAAAAAACTCACCCCTTTTACCCTGCATGGCATTTTTAAAATATGGCCTAAACCCATAATTTTGCCCCAAAAAAGTAACTTCATTTTTATAATTTGATGCCGCAATAGTTAAGCCTTTTGTATCCATTAAATAAATTGCATCTAAACCAGATTGGCGAGCAAAAGCACTGAGGCGATCATTTAATCTCTCCCGGTTAAGCCCCAAAGACCCTGAGATCACGTAAGGATCTTTTGATAAAATGAATGGTAAATGCTGAAACCGCTCTAAAGCTCCAACAAGAGTGCTTCTATAAAGCGAAGCCCTATTTTGCGCTCGATCGTATTCAACATTCTTAAAATAAGAAGATGAAACCTGAAAAAGTGCAACTGCAGCTATTATAAAAAGCGCTACTATCAATAAAACCCAATTGAATTTTTTCTTAGCACTCATAATAGCACTAGGACTAAAGTTAGTTTCTATATTTGGTTGAGCTTTTTGATCCATCTAAAGTCTAATATATCTAAGTGATAAAAATGTCGAGCAAACTAATTTCTTTAACCTTACCCCTTTGCATTTCACTATAAAGCCACTATATTAGTCTTGCTGGAAACAGCTATAGCGATAAATGACTATCGTAATAAACCATTCGGACCCGGGGGCGGTACCCGGCGCCTCCACCAGTTTCTTCTTTTAACCATTAAAAAGAGAAGAAATTTATGGGGGCGAAATAGGATCGACGAGGGTGTAAAGGGTTTGTTTTCGCTCGGCATTGTTCCGCCGTTATCGGGCTATTTTTTAGTTGCAAATGACAACTATGCTGAGGCACGTCTAGCTGCGTAAGCGGTTCGATTCCTCGAATTAAAGTCCTTTTCCCCTAGCAGGGTCTAGGCGGGGTTCGCAGGCACCTGGCAACAGAAGCCTGCACTTTCTTTTAAACAAATTTGTTAATTTCTCTTGAAATTCATTTAATTTCAGCATCTTATTAGATAAACAAGATTCTCTTTAACAAGCAAAGACGAAAACATGCCAAAAGACAATATTAGCCAAGACCATATCCGTTACGATATTCTTGTTCAAGAAGCTCTGCGCGGTGTTGTTCGCAAAGTGCTTGGAGAGGTAGAAAAAACTGGCCTCCCAGGTGAGCATCATTTTTTTATTTCATTCGTTACAAAAGCCCCTGGAGTTCGCATTTCTGAAACTCTTTTAAACCAATATGAAAAAGAAATGACCATTGTTATTCAAAATCAATATTGGGATTTTAAGGTAAGTGATACTGGCTTTCAGGTTGGCCTGTCTTTTAATGGAAAGAATGAAATGCTGGAAATTCCCTTTTCTGCACTAAAGGGCTTTTTTGACCCCTCCGTTCAGTTCGGTTTGCAATTTGATGTCTCTGATGTCGCAAATGATGAAGAAAAGCAAAAAGAAGAAATTCACCAAATCGATAATGTCAGCGATATAAATGCCAAACCTAAAAACACTGAAAAACAAATGGGTAAAGAGGACAGCGTTGAAAAAATAATTAAGGATACAGAAAAGTCCGAAATAAAAGACGATAAAAAAGACGACGAAAGCCACAAAATAATATCCTTAGATAGCTTTCGCAAAAAAGACTAGAGCTAAAAATTAGGGCAGTATTTAATGCAAAAACGCTCTTTGACAATTTCAGGACATAAAACTTCAATTGCACTTGAGCCTGAATTTTGGACAGCGCTTGAATATATAGCTAAATGCAAAAACATTAGCTTGATGGAGCTAATCATTCAAATTGATGAAAGCCGCCTTACAAGTAATTTATCATCAGGATTGCGGATTTTTGCTTTGCAATACTTTTTCACCCTACAAAAAACCCTTATTGAAAACTAGGGACAGGCGCAACAAACACCTCTGGCAATAATTCAATTGGCAGATTTGTAATAGAATCCTCCATATCATTATTAATCGTAATTTCCTGCTCCTGTAATTTTTCTATTGCTTTTTGCTGCGCTAATTTTTCGGCTTCTTCTTTTGCCTTTTGCTCCGCCAAAGCAGCAGCTTCAGCTTCTTCTTTTTCTATCCTGGCGGCCTCCATTAGAGCTGCACGCTCAAGTGCTGCAGCTTTCGATCTTTCAAGTGCTTCTTTTTGCAATTTCTCTAATCGATCTAATTCACTCTCAAGGGCCTTTAGTCTTGCCGCTTCAATCAACTGCCCAACATTTAAATTAACAATAGGGCTTAACAAACTGCCAGACAATTCTACAATAATTGCACCATTATGCGTGTTATTTGCAAGCGGAGTTAAGCGCCAATTCCCGCCAATTCCTAAATCAGCTAAATCAAGCTGAAAACTTCCAAATAATTCTGCGCTTTGGTTATCAATATTTTTACTAATAGAGCCAACATTGGCAATTCTTAAATTACCACCAGCAATATTCAGCACTCCTGCAATTTCATCGCCGTTAAATGCTCCACCTTTTAGAGCTTTAATAATTATTCTTTTCAATTCATCTTCATCAATCTCCAAAATATTCTCTAAACCTGTCAGAGCCGCTAAAGCTTGCATGGAAAATTTATCAACTTTCAAATTAGAAATATTAAAGCTACCCTCCCCTGCTAAACTATCAAATATTCCTGCAAAACTATCCCCAGAGCCTGTAAAACTAATGCCAGCATTAGCATTTCCACCTATAATATTTGAGACATTTTTTGGTAATAATAAAGCTAAATCCACACCGCTAAGACTAACACGCCCATTCATCTGGCGCTCTGCTATTATACCATTACAACAAAGACTTACATCAAGATCAATCTTGCCAGCACCAATTTTAGCTTCAAATGAACGCAGGCGGATATTATTCTCGTCCCAAATAAAATCAAATCCTATATCTTGTGCAATTTCTTTGTCTTTATGAAGTAAACTTGGTGAACTAACATGCACCCTCCCGCTTGATTTTTTATCACTTTGGCTAAATGCAAATGGGCCTTGAGGCCAAATTTCCTCTCCCATTAAAACAGACGAAGAGCCGCCAAATAATTTCGTCAACCCAAGCAACTCCATATTGTCTGCTGTTAAATCACCATCAATAAAAACTTTACCATTACTAATATTTCGGCTCAACTTACCAGTAATATTTGCACCATTAGCTAGAGCTTTAATCTCCTCAAGTTTAATATTATTAAACCCTGTAAAACTTAAATTTGCCTCCCCGAGCAAAGGCACAGCACCAATATTTTCAACCCCCATCAACTCAAGAAACGGACTAAGATCGCTAGTATTTATCTCAAGCCTGCCCTTACCATTCCAAGTTGAGGCGTTAGAGAGAAAAATATTACCTAAGAACATACTCATCTCATCGCCTCCACTTAAAGAGAGGTCAATATCGATTGAGTTGAATATGCTGCCCGCCAGCCCAAGACTAACAATCATTTGTGAGTTTTGCGGCACTAACGCTAAATCGCCTAGGCCAAGCTGCGCTCCAAGTGCTTCTACGTCATTAGATTTTAGCTCTAAGAGTGCTTCAAGCGGAGAATTTATAAAGCCAATAGCTCCATCAATCATATTAAGTTTCAAGTTCACATCAGCAACACCAGCTTTGCCAGTTAACTCAAAAATTTGTTGATTTATATGATAAGGTTTTTCAAGGGTAACAGAAAATTCAGCTGGCAATGAGCCAGATAAATAGTCTTGGAATTGTTTAGTAAGGGAAAAATTTTCAAACAGATTAGCAAGCGCTTGTTTTTGCGCCTGAGGTTTAATTTTTACAATTCCTTTGCCAAAAACAACAGGGTTTTTCGAGGTGGAATTATAACCCCCTGAAAGGTCAAAATTTACTCCACCATAATCAAGCACATTTAATTTTTTAAAGCTTATTTCCCTTTCATTCCATCGCCCCTCCATACCCAAATTTATTACAGGTAAATCAAAAATTGTAAGTTTCTTAGTTAATAAATTAAATGAACCCTTTGAAAAAACATCAACGAAAGAATGGCTTATCAACCTATTCGGAATCAATTCGCCAATCGCCTTACTTTGAAGTGAATTATACTCTCCAAGTTCAGCAAAAATATCTAGTGAATATTCATTATCAACTTTATCAATTCCAAATGATATAGGGTTTTCAACTCCATCAAAGATAAAATTACCACCTAAAAGCGAGAGCTTCCCATTAAGAAAGCTTATATTTCCATCAAGCGATCCAGCCATATTAAACAAGGCATTTTTCGTTTTATTTCCTTGCCAGTTATTTGATAAAATATCTAGCCGTGGACTAATAATTTCTAACTGGCCGTCAAAAAATGGCAACCCATTTTCATCATTATAAACACCATTGAAAGCAAGCGTTGTTTTTCCAGATAATTGCGCTTCAAACTTTTTAATTAGCCAGCCTTTATTATTCGAATAGGCATCAATTCTGACATTGCGCAATGGCATTCCTTTTACAATAAGCTCACTAATATCAACCCCAACAACTCCATCTATCGGGGGCAGCAACGGTGCTTTTATTTCATCAAATAAATCTAGCAATTCATTAAATTCATCTGGTTTATTTAATGAATTATCAGTTGAAATAATATCAACAACACCACCTGAAATTATAGCATTATAAAATGGGCTTTCACCTAAAGCTATTTCCATAGCACCGCTTAAACGAGTTGCTGGTCTGTTTTCATCAGGTAGAAAAACATATTCTGGCATCAGAATTTTATCACTAGAAATTTCAATTTTTGAATTTAACAGCCTATCGCCACTAATGCCAAGCTCATTGGTTTGAAGGGGTGGTTTTTGCCTATATTCAAGCGCTCCATTAAAATTCAATTGCTTACCTGCTTTAAGCAAGCCGGCCAGTCGCATAGAAAACCCACTATCAAGCGGCCTTAAATTAGCGCTAAGATTCATCTCATCACTAGCATTAAGGTCAGAACTGGTAAGCTGAACGTGATATTTCTTTGCTCTAAATTCAAAATCTCCCTTTAACGCAAAGGGGCCACGCAAACCACCAAGGTTTAAATTCCCTTCAAATTCACTTAGGGTAAAAGAGCTATCCGAGCGAGCATCAATAATTTCAACTAATCCATTTACTATTTTAGCATCAGCAATATTGATATTAGAAGCACTAATAGATTTTGGAATTTTCAGTGGAGTTACAACATCTCCTTCACTATTTATATGCACAAAAAGCTTTGGCGATTGTAGCACCAAAGATTTAACATAATAACGATCACGCAAAAAATCCATCAAAGATAATTCAGCCACAATAGAGGATATTTCCGTCAATATCATCTCATCTGAGCCAACCTTAATATCTTCAAAACTCATACGTGGGCGTGGTAATAATGAAAACTCTATCGCGCCAAAAATTTGCACCTTTGTGCCTAGCGCTTCACTAGCAATAGCCTGCACACGCTCTCTATATCCTGACCAATTCATGAGATGCGGAGCAATAAAAGCACCCATCAACATGAAAATCGCCAAAAACCCAATAACAATGTAAAGCCTATTTAGCATTTTTACCTATTCGAACTAACTCGATTCTAGTATAGTCATTTTAACCCTATAGTCATTTGATTTGAACATATTATTTTATATTCAAGCAAATAACACTAAAAGGCAGCAGGAGAAATATAATATGTCATCTCGCCATGGCCGCATTCATCAAATCAACATGGTGATTTATCGCTGGGTTCGCCCCCATATTGATAGCTTTCTTCGTTTGCAGCAACCAAAAGTATGGGCTTTAGCTATCATTGCTGGCCTTGCTGGTGGTTTGGTTGGCATTGCGTTTCGCACAGCCATTGGCCTGTTGCAATTTTCATGGCTCGGCACTACTTCAGAGAGCTTTTTATCTACTCTTGCTCTATTGCCTTGGTGGAGCGTTATTGCTGCACCAACCTTTGGTGGCCTATTAGTTGGTATAATTTATCATTTTTGGCTTCCCTCACAAAGAGCTGGCGGTGTTGCCGATGTAATTGAAGCAAGAACAAGAACAACAAAGAGCCTTAATTTAAAAAATGCCAGCATTGGCACAGCAATTTCAGCAATCACTCTTGGCTTTGGCGGCAGTGCTGGGCGTGAAGGTCCCGTAGTTTTTTATGCTGCTGCTGTTTCAAGAGCCTTATTTAAATTTTTTGAACTCCCACCCTCTTCTCGCCGCACCATGTTGGCTTGTGGCGTGGCTGCCGCCATTGCCGCTTCTTTTAATGCACCAATTGCAGGGGTATTATTTGCCCATGAAGTAATTTTAGCTCATTTTGCTATGAGTGCCTTTGTGCCGTTAGTAATTGCAGCAGTAATTGCAGCAGTAATTTCCAGAATGTGGTTTGGTGATGTTCCTGCCTTTATTGTTCCTGATTTCACACTAACATCATATTGGGAAATTCCTGCTTTTGCCCTTCTAGGGGTAACATGCGCTATTGTTGCAATATTATTTCAAACCTCATTGATTGGTACTGATTGGGTTTCACGCCATTTAAGAATGCCAGTAATAATGCGCCCAATCTTGGGTGGTTTTTTAGTTGGTTTAATAGCTCTAATTTTCCCCCAAGTGCTTGGAGTTGGCTATGAAGCAACAGACGCCGCCATTTCTGGCAACTTAACTCTTGGCCTAATGATTGCTTTGATTGTTGCAAAAACCGCCGCAACCGCCATTACTATTGGCTCACGCATGGGGGGCGGAATTTTCTCACCGGCTCTTTATCTTGGCGCAATGACTGGAGGAGCATTTGGCATGATGGCTTTGTCCGTTTTCCCTGATTCAGTTTCAGCAAGTTCCCTTTATGCAATAATTGGCATGGGTGCTGTTGCTGCCGCCGTTTTGGGTGCACCAATTTCTACAGTTGTAATGATATTTGAATTAACCGGTGGGTTTGCCTTTTCTATTGCCCTTTTGCTTGCAGTTTCTATTTCAACAGGGCTGACACAATTAGCTATGGGACGTAGCTTTTTTTACTGGCAATTATTCACCCGTGGCATAATGCTAGAGGAAGGCCCTCACCAACATTTTGCTCGCCAAACAAGAGTGCGAGACCTTATGGTTCTTTTTGAAGACGATGATATTGTGCCGCAGTTTGATATTACAACATCAAAAGCATGGCTACGATCTGGAGAAACATTAGAGGCAGCTTTACGTGCTTTTGACAGCTCAGGAGAATCACGCCTAATTGTTCTTGATGGACATGAGCATATTCCAATCGGCTGGCTTTATCATGTTGATGCTTTATCAAATTACAATAAAGCACTTGTAGAACAAAGCAAAGAAGAGCATCTATAGGTTATAATGTTATATTTATTGAGTAGTTTTTAAACATTACAATTTAATATTACAGGTTAGGAGAATAGTTGCGAATGAAAGTAAAAAATATTTTTTCATTATCGGTTTTTCTGTTTATATGGCTTTTCACTAGCCCAATATATGCGCAAAAAAACCCTTTATTAGGCGTATGGCTGACCGATGTAAAATCACATGTAACAATGGAAAAATGCGGTAATGCATATTGCGGCTATATTAGCAAAGTATCTATTCGGCCAAAATTATATGAAAAAAATAAACAAGCCATAGATAAAATTGGTGTTGAGAATGCCTATGATTATTTCAACAAAAACCCAGATTTGCGCTCGCGGCGCTTATTAGGTCTGCAAGTTTTAATCGTAGAAAAAAAACAAAGTGATATTATTTATTCTGGAGAAGTTTATAATCCCGAAGATGGCAAAACCTATAAAGGCAAAGTTGAATTACTAAACAACACCCAATTGCGATTATCTGGTTGTATTTTAATGGGGCTATTGTGCCAAAGTGAAATTTGGTATCGCATCAAATAATGTATAATTTACTTGTCTAGCTGACCTAGCTAGTCCTGACTTATAGCTCGGCATAATTTTGAAATTGATGAAATTGTTTGACTTTGCCATTTTGTTAAAACAGGCTGAGTTATAATTTCCCACAAATCCCCCTGCTCCACTTGCTCTTTTGAGCACTGACAATATGCCGTGCAATTAATGGCACTACCGCTTATATTTATGCAGGAGCCAAAACATGCCTCATAAAAAGCCTGTTGTTTTGTTAACTCAGCTGGTTTTACAATTGCCGCCACAGGATAAAGAATAGCTAATAATATCGGTTGGTGAACAAGATAAATAAGCAGACTCCACTTGCTAGCAAATTTAAGAAACCTTACCCAAACACCTTTAAAAGAGATATTACTGATATTCTTAAATAAATTATATTTAAGAATAGTGCGGGCAAAAAATACCCCTAATAATGTTGCACCAAAAGCAGGAAAAATTGGTACTAAATCAGCCGTAAAAGGAGGAGTTTGCCAAAATCCAATCCATGAAAAAATCTTGTCATTAAAAAAAGGATTACTATAAACAAACGGCAAACTCAGCACCAACACCGCACTGATTGACACTAGCCATAATGGCACGATTAAAAAAGGCAGAGCTAAAATCGAAAATAATGCAATGGCATGTAAAATGCCGAAATAAACAAACATATCAGGATAAGCAAAAAAAGTCGCAATGCTTATCAATAATGCCGCACCAGAAATTATAAACACCCGCAAAAAAAATACCCGCCAACGCACCCCCTCTCCATGCGCAAGCACCAAAGAAATGCCAGTTAACATCAAAAAACTGCCAGCCAAAACTCGCGCAAAAACAACCCAAGGAAGATGTTGCGTCACATCTGTTTGAATAAACTCAAGCAAGCGCAGATCAAACGCAAAGTGATAAATCACTACGCCAATAATTGCTAAACCACGCCAAATATCTAATATGACTATTCTATTGTTTTTTGATTTAACTTTCAATTTTACTGCCCAATGCATAAAACATGATAAATTCTCACCTTAACCATATATATAATCAATCTGGCCTTTTCTCCTAAGGAATTTGACTAGGGCACTGCTTAGTTGCAAAATCAAATAAATATTTAGGTTTTACAAATGAAAAAAAACACAGCCTCCCAGCCGCTAACTAAGGACCAAGCTTTTGCATTGGTTGATGCGGTTATGGAAAATGATGAGCTTGCTATAACGGCCAGCGCATTTGAAGATGAAAATGGTGAATGGGTTTTTGAGGCATCATGCAATAAAGAGCCAGACATTGAGGCTTTCAACCAATTGGCAAACAACATATTAGGTGGAAATGTAACCTTCTCCAGCGTAAAAGTTGATAAAAATATTGATTGGGTATCAAAGTCCCTTGCAGGTTTAAAACCCGTTGTGGCAGGTGGTTTTTATGTTTATGGTAGCCATGATAAAGCAAATTTACCATCAGGAGTAACAGGACTAAAAATTGATGCAGCCCAAGCTTTTGGCACAGGACATCATGAGACAACAACAGGCTGTTTAGAGGCAATAGAAAAAACCCTCAAACATGAAACCCCGAGATTTATTTTAGATATAGGCACAGGAACTGGC
>JALSJY010000139.1 GCA_026989045.1 Hyphomicrobiales bacterium
CTCTAATTGCGAGCGCACATAGGAATAAGAAGCCGTATCAACATCTATTGAAAAAGTTGAAACTGGTTTTTGTGAAGTGATAAAGAGCGATGATTCTGCTTCATCGCTAAACCTATCCCCTGCCTGCTCATCAACTATCATTGGAGATGGAGAGGGAGCAACCATTCCAAGAGGTTGTTCAGAACGCTGAGATATTTTACTCGCCATCTGCATAGTTGTTTCAGGCAAAACTACTTGCTCCGCCGCTCCATCAACACCCCCTTGATTGCTTACAGAGGTTTCTCTTTCAATCTCTATTGGAGCATCATCCTTAATCATTGTTGACTGTTCTAATTTCACTTCATCTTGTAATGCTTGACCTTGCGGTGAATTCAGTCCAGTCAAATTAGTGGTTGAATTATAAAATAAAGCCAACGGCAAAATTACCAAACCAACAATTGCAACGCCGCCAAGTGGGATTCTTTTATCCATAATAAATGTCCTGTTATTTTTGTTAAATACAGACATAAGACGTTGCACCCAGCCATTTCCTTGGAGGGTTTTATTATTTTTTTGTTTTTCTGCTTCAAGCTGCTCCCTATCAAAGGCCAGCATTGCCGCTTCAATAGAAGCTGAGCGCCTGTTTTTTGAGGGCTCAGGCGCTTTGATATTTTTTAGTTTTGCTAAATTTTCTTTTTTATCAATCATTTTACAAAAGCCCTTTTAAGCTCTTTTTTGCTTCCATCACATACCAAGAAATTGTGCTTTCTTTTACGTCCATAATTTGCGCCGCTTGAGCGTGATTTAACTCTTGGGCATAGACTAATAACATTGCATCACATTGTTTTTGCGGCAGTTTTTTTATTGCCTGCCAAAGCTGATTTGTGGTGGTTATTTCCTCTTGTGAGGGGGGTGAATTTTTCTCAACTATATCAAGCAATGCTGCGTGGCGGTTGTTGCGTCTTTTTGTTGAGCGTTGCATATCTCGCACCACATTTAATGTCACACGATAAAGCCAGCTTGAAAATTCTGCTTTGCCATCAAAAGTTTTAATTGCGCTGGCCAATTTTATGCAAACTTCCTGCGCTACATCTTCTGCATCAGATTGATGACCACACCATTTATATGCTATTTTATAAACTAGCATATAATGACGCTCAACAAGCATAGCAAAAGCCTCCCTGTTACCCGCCACAGCATTTGCTACAAGCTCATTGTCAGTTAGCTCTTCATTATTTGAGTTAGTTACCTGCTCAATTTCTAGCACATCTAGCCCAATCAGCCCAAATTTTTAAAACTATATTTTCGTTATATTAGATAAGACGGCGCGAGTAAGGTAATCCTTGGAAAAATTGCCTTAGGAAAAACTACCGGTAAAAAATTTATTTTCTCTACTCACTCATCATGCTTTCAACTACTTTAATTGCTTGGCTGTTTCGCTCGTTCCAATCACCAGAAATCAACGTATAAGAAGCGCCGTATTTGTCTAGTTTATTCTTTATCTTATTAAAGAATTTATCACGCACCTCTTGCTTAGCATAATATCTTAGCGGGTCTTGCTCCCATGGCACATTTGCATCAAGCAATAAATAATGATCAGGCAACTCAATGCGTGCCTCAAGGTCTGGCAATGATTTACCAAGTAACATTTCTGCCCAAACAGCAGTGAGCAAAGCGTCTGTATCTTCAAATAAAATCGGCCCGGCTTTTAATGATAGGGTTTTTCTATGCGCTTCATGGCCATCAACAATAAAGTGTAATTCTTCTGCTCTATATTCACCAGGGGTGCGAAACCTCTCATAGGGGCGGCCATATTCTGGCACATAGGGGCCGCCGAATTTTTTAGCCAAAAAATCCGCCATAAAAGATTTACCTGTGCTTTCAGGACCAACCATCGTGAGGCGTTTTTGAAAATATGGACGCACATAATCAGGAATTGAGTTCCAGTGAGAAAATGGTGAGGCTAAAATTTCAACCGAGTTGGCAGGAAATGCCATCCACATTGGATCAAGAATAAAATGTTGCGCATTTAAAGCCTTTGCTAAATCAACAAAATAACCTTCAGAACCAATAACCCGATCAATTTTTTCAGGGTGGAAACCTCGAATTATTCTAGCCCAATCTGGATCATCAGAGGGAAGTGGCTTTTCACCATTATTAGCAACAATCACTACAGCCTCAGGAAATAACTCCTCCATCCAGCCTTTGCGAATAGCGGGACTTATTTCATCACTATCACTAGCGCTAAGCACAATTGTCAACCGATTAACAAGATAAGAAGCCGTGCGCACAAGCGCAACGTGACCCTCATGAGGGGGCATAAATTTACCCAAAATTACTCCACTAGATGTCATGATAATACTGCCCCTGTTACGCAAAAAATAATGCCATATATTATAGTTGATTTTATGAGGCAAAGAGGCAATGCGCAAGGAAATTTGTTATTTCATATAATAGAGCTTATATAATGCTACTTGGCATAAGGGAAAAAGGCTGTTAAGTTTTAGCAATGCCAACTATCTTT
>JALSJY010000140.1 GCA_026989045.1 Hyphomicrobiales bacterium
CTCTTGCCCTGACAAAAATCTTATTGAGCGAGCAATGATTGCTTGGGATAATGCGCTAGAACTTGGCGAAAAATATGGCTATCGCAACGCGCAAGTCTCCGTTATTGCTCCAACTGGCACAATCGGGCTGGTTATGGATTGCGACACCACGGGCATTGAGCCAGATTTTGCATTGGTGAAATTTAAAAAGCTTGCAGGTGGTGGATATTTCAAAATCATCAACCGTGCTGTGCCTTCTGCTCTTAAAACGCTAAAATATCGCGTTAGTGAAATTGCTGAAATTGAAGCCTATGCGGTTGGTCATGGCAATATAAACCAAGCCCCTTTCATCAACCCAACATCGCTAAAAGCTAAGGGTTTTAGTGATGAAATTATTCAAACCATCAACTCAGCACTTGATAATGCTTTTGATATTAAATTCGTTTTCAACAAATTCACCCTTGGTGAGGAATTTTGTAAAACTGAATTAAAATTCACCGATGAGCAGCTTAATGATTTCTCTTTTGAAATTCTGCCTGCTTTGGGCTTTTCAAAGAAAGAAATTGAAGCGGCAAATATTCACGCCTGTGGCGCTATGACGCTAGAGGGCGCACCATATATTAGAGACGAGCATTTAGCTGTGTTTGATTGCGCTACTCCTTGTGGTAAAACTGGCAAACGCTCACTTTCTGTTGCTAGCCACATTAAAATGATGGCGGCGGCGCAACCATTTATTTCAGGCGCTATCTCTAAAACTATCAACATGTCAAATGACGCAACGGTTGAGGATTGTAAAGAAAGCTATATGTTAAGCTGGAAATTAGCCCTTAAAGCAAATGCGCTTTATCGTGATGGCTCAAAACTATCTCAGCCGCTAAATTCCTCATTGCTAGCCGATGATGACGATGAAGATGCTCTTGATGATTTAATTGCAGCGCCTGCAAGCGCTCGCGCTACGGTTGTTTCTGAGCGCATTGTTGAGCGGATCGTTGAAACAGTGGTTCGACAACGTGAAAAACTACCGCATAGGCGCAAAGGCTATACGCAAAAAGCGGTTGTTGGTGGGCATAAAGTCTATCTTCGCACTGGTGAATATGACGATGGCACAATTGGCGAAATCTTCATTGATATGCATAAAGAAGGCGCTGCCTTTAGAGCAATGATGAATAATTTTGCTATCGCTATCTCGCTTGGCCTGCAATATGGCGTGCCGCTAGAGGAATATGTCGAGGCGTTCACCTTCACTAGATTTGAGCCAGCCGGCATGGTCATGGGCAATGATTCGATTAAAAGTGCTACATCTATTTTGGATTATGTGTTCCGCGAATTAGCAATTTCATATCTTGATAGATCTGATTTAGCGCATGTCAGCCCTGAAAAACCAGAAGCAGCAACCGCCCTAAGCAAAGGTGTTAGCGAAGACAAAATTGCCCGCGACGCAAGCAACGCACCAGAGCCAGTGCCTGCAGGGAAATTTGTTTCAAAAGGCCTAACTCGAGGCAGAGTGCAAGAAAAAAACCTAATGCTGGTCTCAACCGATGCCTCTCCAACTAACCCAGTAAAGGCAATGCAAGCCTCAACAATAACAGCACTAAAATCATCAACAGCACTAAAAACTAATGCTAATATTGCTGGTGATACGTTGCTTATTCCTGATGATTTACCTAGCGAAGGAGAAACAAAACCCGCAAGCAGAAATTCTGACAACCTAAGAGCAGAAGCCCAAATGCGCGGCTATGTAGGCGAAGCCTGCAACGAATGTCAAAACTTCACCCTTGTGCGCAATGGAACATGCCTGAAGTGTGATACTTGTGGGTCTACTACTGGTTGTAGTTAGGTCTGTAATAATGGGTGATAGCTCAGAAGATGTTGATAAGAAAAAGGAAATAAATGCAACTACTATAGCCATTTGGGCAACAGTTTTTGTATTTGTTTTTTGGATTCTAAATCTCATACTTCTCAAAGGTTTAGAAAACCGTGGAACTTTCGGAGATATGTTTGGAGGGTTAAACGCACTATTTAGTGGTTTGGCATTTGTTGGTTTGATTTCTGCAATCCTATTGCAAAGGCAGGATTTACTACTACAGAGTAAAATTCTTGAATCAACCAGAAAAGAATTGACTGGGCAGCGTGAAGAGCAAAAAAACAAAATGAATTTATTGCTCAACAGGTCTTTGAAAATACATTTTTTGGGTTATTGCGAGTTCATAATGATATTGTGAATTCAATGGATTTGAAAGACCCCTATGGAACAAAAACCATCGCTATAGGTAGAAATTGTTTTGTGAAATTCAATCATAAGTTAGAGGCTTACAGGAGTGAATTTAAGCAGGATCGCTATGGTCAAATGATAGCCACACTCCCTCAAAAGCCAGAAAATAAAAAAGATATTCAAACCGCCTATAACGAATTTTACAAAAACCACGGCAAGGATTTAGGGCATTATTTTAGGACTCTTTATAGTCTAATCAAATTCATAGATAAATCATCAATCAAAGATAAGCGTCTATATACCAATATCGT
>JALSJY010000141.1 GCA_026989045.1 Hyphomicrobiales bacterium
TGATACTATTTCCATTGTTGCTTATGCAGGTTCTGCTGGGGTGGTGCTTGAGCCAACTAAGGCTAGCGAGAAGCGCAAAATCCTTAGGGCGCTAGAACAGCTTAGCGCTGGTGGATCAACCGCTGGGGGGCAGGGGATTGAGCTTGCTTATGAATTGGCAATGGACGCTAAAAGCGAAGGGTCGAACAATCGAGTGATTTTAGCTACCGATGGTGATTTTAATGTTGGTATTTCAACCCCTGACGAGTTGAAAAAATTCATTGAGGGCAAAAGAAATGACGGCATTTCGCTCTCGGTGCTTGGCTTTGGTTCAGGCAATTATAATGATGAACTTATGCAAGCCTTAGCACAGAACGGCAATGGTAACGCTTATTATATTGATAATTTTCTTGAGGCTAAAAAAGTGCTTAGCCAAGAAATTGTTGGCACGCTAATTACCATTGCTAAAGACGTAAAAATTCAGGTTGAATTTAATCCAAATACTGTCGCTGAATATCGCTTGGTCGGTTATGAAACTCGCTCCCTTAAACGTGAGGATTTTAACAATGATAAGATTGACGCTGGTGAAATTGGCGCAGGGCATACGGTGACAGCAATTTATGAAATCACCCCCGTTGGCTCAAACGCAATAAGTGTTGATGCGCTTCGTTATCAAAGCGAAAAGCCAGTTGTAAAAACTGGTAATGATGATGAATATGCTTATTTGAAATTGCGCTATAAATTGCCAAATGAAGATAAGAGCCGCCTTTTAGAGCAACCAGTGCCGATAAATATTGGCGTTGATAATATCAATGAAATATCAACAGAATTTCGCTTTGGTGCGAGCGTTGCCGCCTTTGCACAAAAATTACGTAGCTCAAACTATGCTGACAATATCAGCTATCAGCAAATAAAACAGCTAGCACAAAGCGCAAAGGGCGAGGATAAGTTTGGCTATCGTGCTGAATTTATCTCATTAGTTGATATTGCAAGTTCAATTTCAAAGTAAGCCTGAACATATAAATCTCACGTTTATTCCTTCTCCCCTTGCGGGAGAAGATACTGCCCCGTGCTTGACACGGGGTGGGGCAAAGCGACGGCTGAGGGGTTAAGTAAGAAAAAATCCATCAAACAGATATTTTCAATGCTTGACACGAGCAAAGCACGAACCTAAATACACACTTGCCTTTTGATGAATAAATATTCTTTTATCAAAATAATGTGGCGGGGTAGCTCAGCTGGTTAGAGCAGCGGAATCATAATCCGCGTGTCGGGGGTTCAAGTCCCTCTCCCGCTACCAGCCACTAAGTGGCTTTATTGCTCAGCAGTTCTTTCAACAACCAACGCACCATCAGTTATATTATCACTTGGGTGCAAGATTACTTTTTCGCCTTCATTTATATTGTTAATCGCTTGCGCAAAAGATGCGGTTTTTGTGCCTAAATCTATCTGGCGCAATTTGGCTGTTTCGCCTTCCATTATAAAGACTGCCCATTTATCATCATTTCTAAACAAAGCAGCACTTGGTACTAGAATAGCTTTCTCAACTTTCTTTTCTTCAATACGCACAAATACACGATAAAGGTGTCCAAGGCTTTGCCACACCATCCAATCGCTCAATATTTCTAAATGCACTTTTACCCTTTGCTCCTCAATTCCAAGCGCTGAGATTTTAGTAAAGCCTATTGGCTCAATAAGTATCACTCTTGCCTCAAGAACATCCTCTTTGCCCCATTTTTCTATTGTTGCTGGTGCTCCTGTTTTAATTTTGACTGCATCAGTTGAAAGAATATCAACTACAATTTCTAAATTTCTAGGATTCCCAATGGTCAAAAGATGCGTCCCAGCAGGAAGCGAGCGAGCGCTATCATTGGCTATTTGCAATATCTTACCTGAAATTGGCGCTTTAACATAATATTTCATGGTGCGAGTACCCGCGCCATTTGGTTCAAGTAAATGTGCTTGTGCTTGCTCTAGTTGGCGTTGACGTAACTCAAGATTGGATTCTGCACTTTCAAGATTGGTTGTAGCTCGATCAAGATTGAGCCTTATCTGCTCGGCTGTTTGTTTGGTGACTAGACCTCGCTCAAGTAATTTTTTTGTTCGTGCTTCTTCATTTTGCCAATATAAAACTTCGCTTTTTGCTCCCTCAATGCTAGTTTGAGCTGTCTTAAGAGCGGCTTGAGCGGTTTTTACACCAGCTTGCGCTTCCATAAGGCTACGCTCATCAAGAAAAGGACTTTTTTGCGGTGTGATGGTTGCAACAATTCTGCCTTGTTCAACAAAATCTCCAATTGTAAAGGGAATACGCTCAATATCACCACCAATTGGAGTTGATATTTGATAAGTGTCCTTGATATTCGCTATGCCCTCATCATCAACCGTGAGAATAAGAGTGCCACGTTTAATATTTGCAACATCAACACCAATTGGGTGTGGCTGAAATGCCCACCAAATTGCACCAATAATAGCGCCTAAAATAATAACACCTATAATTAAACTACGCCATTTCATGTTATCAATCCCTTGTTTTTAACACCGCTATTAAATCTAAACCTGATATTCTTCTTTGCACAATGAAGGCAGAAACCAGCATTGCGATAAATACAACTAGCCCTGCAAGCCCATAGGTTGAGCGTTCAATAATTAGTGGCATTCTAAATAATTCTGTTTGATATTCATATGCCACCAAACCAGCCCAGCTAGTGCCAAGCAAAAAACCTATCGGTATTGCAAGCATAGTCAAAATAAAAATCTCAGTTAATAGAATTACTGAAACCTCAAATTTAGTAAAACCAAGCACCCTAAGACTTGCCAGCTCTCTTGCTCTTTCGGAAAGCTGAATGCGCATTGAATTATAAACAACTCCAAATACAATAATGGCAGCTAGCGCAATCATAACATCTCGCATAATGCCAATGCTTTCGCCGAAAGTTTGGCGCAACATTTGCAATGATTTGCGCAACAAGGTTATACCTGCAATGGTTGGAGTTGATTTAACCAATGAGAATAATTCATCTGTTTTATTTGTATCAAAACTAATATTTGCACCATTTGAGAGCGAGCTTTCGCCTAAAATTTTATTCAGTGCGCCAATTTCCATATAAATGCCAAGCCCCATAAATTGCTGCATGATTTGTGAAACTTGCAGTTTCATTTTTTTATCACTGCCATCAAGCAGCTCAACTTCAATAACATCTGAGATTTTTACATTTAAAATAGAAGCCAGCATTTCAGGAATAGCCACGCCATATTCTGGTAATATAATTGGTTCTAAGTTTAAATCAATTATTCTGGAAAGATCAGCATTCTTTGGTTTGCCTGTTAAAATAGTGCGTTTTTGGCGATTGCCATTAGTAATTTTAACACCAATAACTCGAAAAGGCTCAGCAACCATAACACCAGGAAGACGCCTTATTTCTTGCATAGCTGAAGGGGTTAAGGGTTTGGTGGAAATAATTGTTGCTTGTTGCCTGTCGGCCTTAAAATAGGTTGCGTCAATCATATATTCCAATGAATCATTGATAAATAAGCCAGCTATTAACAAGCCAGTTGCCAGCGAAATTCCAAGCGTTGTAAGCGCTGCTCTTAGTGGGCGTCTAGATAGGTTTCTTAAAGCCATTATTAACCCTTGGGGGACATATTTGCTTAATCCTATCCTATCAAGGAAAAACTGTCGGTAAATGGGTGGTGCTGGTGGAGCCATGGCAACGGCTGGTGAAAGTCTTATGGTTGCCCTTACCGCCTGTAAAGAGCCTAATATTGCAGCTATAAGTGCAGCAAATGCAGCAATTAAATAAACGTCTGGCCTATCTTGAAATAACAAGAAGGGGAATTTGAAAAATTGCGCATAAACTTGTGCCAGCAAACGGCTGGCATATGCTCCAAATACCCAGCCAAAGATAATGCCAACGTTGGCAACTAAAAGGCCTAATTTCATATAGTGCCATGCAATGGTGCTAGATTTATAACCTATTGCTTTGAGCAAGCCTATTTGCTCTCTTTCAAGTGCAATAAGTCTGGCTAAGGTCATATTGACTAAAAATGCAGCTACAAGTAAAAATATTGGTGGCAAAACAAATGACATTGCCTTTAGTCCTGTCAGTTCGGCGTTAATATAGGAGTGCGAACTTTGCCCGCTTCTATCATAAGCGCCTGTGCCGCCATAAGGTTTTAACAAATTATCTAGGTTTTTTATAATCGCCGCTTGGCTTGCTCCTTTGTCTTTTTTAACGCTCAGATAATTAAATGCGCCATTAAGATTATAAGCGCTTGCTATATCTGAATATCGCATCCAGATAATGCCAAACCTTTTATCATCGGGAAACATCTCGCCATCACGCACCGTATAGATAAACTCAGGGGAGAGCGCTATTGCACTGATAGTCAGCTTGCGTTTTACGCCTCCCATAATTGCAGAAAAACTATCCCCTGGTTCAAAGCCATGCGCATCAGCGAAAGCCTGTGATATTGCTATTTCGTTTGACTTATCTCCTTTAGGTAAATGGCCTTTTTGCACAAAAAGTCGGTTAAGAGAGGAATTTCCTATATCAGGAATAGAAATAATTTTGGCACTGGCGGGATCTTTCATATAAGGAATATCTAAAATAGCGCTTTTTTCAATGCGTATATCTGCGCGGATAACTCCATCAATTGCTAATATATCGTCTAGTAATCTGTTGGGCGCTCGTATAATATTGGCAAAAATATCTGCAAAATCATAACGCTCATAATATGCCTGCTGGGTTTCGATTAAGGCGCGATATGTGCCAACACTGATTAGCATTGTGCCGACCCCTGCCGCTGCAACTAAAGCAATTGCTAAGGCCTGCGTCCAAAGTCGAACAAAATCACGTAATAATTTAATATTGAGTATTTTCACCATTTCACCTTAGAGGGCTTAACTGGGTTTCTGTTGATTTTTTCGTCTGTAATTTGCCCATCAGCCATAAATAATATCCGATGGGCAATGCGCTGGATTTCTGCATTATGGGTAATGATTAGGGTGGTGGTGTTTAGTTCGCTATTTATATCAACCAAAGCCTCAAGCACCCCAATGCCAGTTTTACTATCAAGCGCACCCGTTGGCTCATCGCATAAGAGAATATTTGGCCGTTTGGCAATCGCTCTGGCAATAGCAACCCTTTGCTGTTCGCCCCCTGATAATTGCGAGGGGAAATGGTTCATGCGATTTTTTAGCCCAACTCGCTCCAAAGCTTCTTCGGGTGACATTGGGTTTTTAGAAATTTCAGTTACAAGCGCAACATTTTCACGTGCGGTCAGGCTTGGTACAAGATTATAAAATTGGAATACAAATCCAACATTTTCGCGCCGATAATTTGTTAGGGCTTTATCGTTAAGGGCGGTTAGCTCCTTATCTAAAAACCATGCCTTGCCAGAAGTAGCGCTATCTAGCCCACCAAGAATATTGACCAAAGTTGATTTGCCAGAACCAGACTGACCAAGCAAAACTGTCATTTCTCCAAGCGGCATTAATAAATCAACACCGCGTAAGGCATGAACTGCCGTTTCACCGCTACCATAAGTTTTTACCAAATTTTCGGTACGAAAGGCAGTTTTCTTATTGTTGGTCATTTTTGTGATTTCCTAATCCGATGAGGCAATCATAAAAGGCAAATATTTGCCTTGATATATATCAACAATAGCTTGACAATGGATGTTTGGCTAATAATTTTAAGCGATCTTGGCGGTGCTTGCTGCCTCCCTTCCTTTTAAATTTCAACCACTCAAGCAGTTTTTTGAAATCTAGTTACATCGTCTGCAAGGCAATAGCCTATTCCGTGAATGGTTTTTATGAATCTCGGTTGATTGTGGTCTGGTTCAATTTTCTTGCGCAATCGCATAATATGAACATCAATTGTTCTATCACCTACAATTGCGTTATAGCCCCTTGCACCATCGAGCAGCTGATCTCGGCTTAACACCATGCGTGGCTGCTCAACTAATACTCTTAACAGATCAAACTCCATAGAGGTCAGACAAGCGTCTTTTGCACTCTCGCAATGAACAAGTGTGCGCTCACCAACATTCATAACCCAGTGCCCAAATTGTAATAAAGACTGACCGTTGTCGATGTTTGCTTGCGCTAGCCCTTCAATTTTAGAGCGGCGTAAAACTGAGCGAATGCGTGCAACAAATTCGCGCGGCTCAAATGGTTTTGTAACATAATCATCAGCACCAAATTCAAGTCCAAAAACCCTATCAAATGATTCATCGCGGGCGCTTAAAACAATTATAGGCAGGTTTGAGGTGCGGCGAATTTCTTGTGTGAGGTCAAATCCATTAGCATCGGGCAGGCCAACATCTAGTACGCAAAGGTCAATTTTTTCTTTGTCCAGCACTTGGCGCATTTCACGACCAGTGCCAACACAAGTTGTTTTGAAGTCTTGCTTTTCTAAATAGCGCTTTAAAAAAGAAGTAATTTGAGAATCATCATCAACAATGAGAATATGTTCATTCATGTCTTGTCATATACCAATCAAATTTCATACTGTAATAAATATATCGTCATAATGAGCTAGCATAGGTTAAATTTCAAGATGGATAAAAAAACAAATTCATATCCAATGCCAATGCGGCTTTTACTATCTGGCATTGTAGCTACTTTTTTAATTATATCTACTGTGTTGGGTGGTATTTATCTTGGCAATCAAACACAGGACCGTTTTCATGATATTGAGAGCTCTTGGCAGGTCTATTCTGATGAGGCTGAATTGCGTGGAGAATTATTAAACCGTATGTGGTCGCATTTGGGTTATGGTGGAATAATTCATAATTTCAAAAATTATGTTTTGCGCCAAGATCAGCAATATCTTGATAGGCTTGAAGATCAATTTACAGATTTTAGCCAAACAATAAAAGAATATCGTCAAAGCAACCCAACAAGACAAGAGCTAGATAATTTAGCAATTATTGAAAATACAATGTTGACCTATATGAATAAAGCAAAAATAGCAAAACAAGCAGCACAAGAAAACTGGCCGCCACAAAAGACTGATAAGCTTGTTAAAGTGAATGATGAAAATGCTCTATATGCCTTAGCAACACTTGATAGATTATGGCGAGAAAAACGAGAAGAAACAACAACAATAATTTCTCATGCTGTGGCTGAGGGTGAAAATCTGGTTGTTGTGGGTTTTCGTTTTATGGCAGCCTTGGTCGTTGTTTCGTTAGTCCTTTTTGCTCTATTTTATTTATTGCAAATGGAATTACGCCAAGCAATTGGGCTTTTATCTAAAGAGTTGAGTGAGAGAAAATTAGCACAACAAGTTGCTAAAAAATTTCAACGTGCAGTTGAGCAAAGCCCTGTAACAATTATCATCACGGACACAGATAGAAAAATTGAATATGTTAATCAAAAATTTTGTGACTTAACGGGTTATACTTCAGACGAAGTAATTGGCAAAACTCCCTCTATCTTACAATCAGGTGAAACATCTGAGCAAGCATATGCTAGTCTGCATCAGCAGCTGGAACTAGGGCAGGAATGGCGCGGAGAGTTTCATAACAAAAAGAAAGATGGCAATTTATATTGGGCAAAAACCAGTATTTTACCACTTCGTGAGGAAGATGGAATAATAACGCATTTTATTGGTCTGGGGGAAGATATTACTCAAACAAGAAAAGCGCGCGATCAAATGCACAGAGCGCAAAAAATGGAGGCAGTTGGTATGTTGGCCTCTGGTGTGGCACATGATTTTAATAATGTTCTTACAATTATTTTGGGCAATGTATTTTTAGCTAAAGCTGATGCGCCGATTGATAGTGATCTTGCCTATGAGCTTGAGCAGATTGAAATTGCCGCAAAGAGAGCGCGCAATATGGTTGGCCAGATTTTAACATTTGCCCGCCAGCAACCTGGCGAAACTATTGCTCTAAGAGTAGGCGATACAATAGATGAGGTTATTAGATTGATGCGAGCTTCAATTTTGCCAAATATCAAAATAAAATGTGTGATTAAAGATAAGACCCTATCTGCGCTAGCTGATTCAACTCGCCTGCACCAAGTAATAATGAATCTTTGTTCAAATGCTGCCGAGGCCATTGGTGCAAATGAAGGTGAAATAACCATAACAGCTAAGGTTGAAACTGGCAATAAAACTCCAAAACAGGTTTGTATTTGTGTTAGCGATAATGGCCCGGGAATTCCAGATAAATTAAAGGAGAAAATATTTGATCCGTTTTTTACCACTAAGCAATTAGGCAAGGGGACGGGACTTGGCCTCTCTGTTGTAACTTCCCTTATATCTCAAATGAATGGCCATATTTCGCTAGAAACATCGCCAAAAGGCTCTGAGTTTAAAATTCTTTTACCTATGGCCGAGCCGTCTAAAGATGAGAATAAAAAAACCAAGACATTTATAGTCGGCTCAGGGAGAATTTTGCTGATAGATGATCAAAAAGAAGTGGTAGATATTTGTAATAAGATTCTTGCAAAAATGAATTATCAAGTTGATGCTTTTACTAATCCAAAAGAGGCGATGAGTTTATTTAAATCTAATCCAGATGATTACCAATTAGTGATGACTGATTATATTATGCCAGAGTTAAGCGGTGCCGAGGTGTGCGCACAGGTTAGGGAGTTGCGGCCAAACTGCCCGATAATTATTTATTCAGCCTATCAGCCAGATCAGATTGAATTAGACAGGTTTAAACCAATTAAATTGCTAAAAAAACCAATTGATCCACACTCCTTATCGCAAACCTTAATGAATTTGCTGAATGTTTAGGAAGCTCATCAGAATCAAATACCAGACTTTGGCGCGCAATAGCTAGTGCGCTATAAGTTACAAAATACAAAAAGTTACATTTTGTTACATTTCTTCATAACTCTTAGTATGTAGTGAAATATCCTCGTTACATTGCCCCATTAGGTTGAGAATCAGAAAAGATAAGCAGTTTATTGAAATTCATGTCAGGTGGCATGTGTGTTCTGCTTGCTTTCTAGCGCAAAAAGGGGAAGCCGAATGATAAAATTTCCGCTAAATAACTATAAAAGCCCATCTGTTACCCTAATGGTTTCAGCTCTGGCCTTTTCGACTATGGTTGCATTGCCTTCTCAGGCTCAAGAATATAGTCCGATAAAGCAAATTGAAGTTAAACAAGAACTGGTAGATCTCGGTAAACGTTTATTTTATGATACTCGTTTGTCAGGGGATACTGGTTTGGCTTGTGCCTCGTGTCACCAGCCAGACAAAGCATTTACTGATGGTCAGGCTTTGTCAGATGCCTACGCCGATACGTTACATTTTAGAAATGTACCAACATTAGCTAATGTTGGCCATCGTGCCGCATGGTTTCATGACGGTCGCATAGGAACTAACCTAAATGATGTAACTCGTGAATCAATCACAGAAACATATTTCATGAATATGGATATGCGCATCATGCAAGAACGCTTAAAGCAAGATCCAATCTATGTGGATATGTTTGCAAAAGCAGGTAAAGGTGAGCCATCAAATGGTGGTGTTCGTTCTGCCATTGAGGGGTTCTTAAAAACAGTCACTTCAAGCGGTGCTCCATTTGATACTGGTGACATGTCAGATTCTGCAAAAGCAGGTTTTGAATTATTCACTGGCAAGGCTGGTTGTGTTGCATGTCACTCTGGTGATCGTTTTACCGATGATCAGCCACATAATATTGGTGTGCCTGAAAATCCTGATATCTGGTCAGACCCAGATCGTCATGTAACATATGTAACTTACGCTAAGTTCCAAGGTGTAGAAAATTATATGAATTTACGCCAAGATCTTGGTGCTTATATTCGTGATCATAAAGAAGAAAGTAAGGGTAAGTTTATGACCCCAACTCTTCGTGAGCTCACCTATACTGCGCCATATATGCACAATGGCATGATTGCCTCATTAGAAGAAGTTATTGACTTTTATAATGGAGGTGGTGGTGACGCTGCAAATAAAGACCAATTGTTAAAGCCACTTGATTTAAGTGATGAAGAAAAAGCCAATTTGGTTGCTTTCTTAGAATCACTATCAGGCGATAGCTTTGATGTTCCTGCCTATAATCCCGGTGAATTTGACACTGAATATACTGTCATCACCGATTGGCTTAACAAGAAAAATTGAGGAGAGGTTGATTATGTTTAAAATTCAAAAATTCTCTACCCTCACTGCTGTTGCATTAGTTGCAACTTCGCTATTAGCACCAATGGGTGCGATGGCTGGGGACAGGCCATCTGAGCTTGCTCCTCTTGGTGATCCGCCTAACCCTGCAAGCAATCCTACAACACCTGAAAAGGTGGAGCTGGGCAAAATGCTATTTTTTGATGGTCGTTTGTCAGGCAATGGCACTATGGGCTGTGTTGTTTGTCACCTTCCTGATGCAGGTTGGGATTTTCCTGATAAAATTTCAATGGGTTATCCAGGCACTGTTCACTGGCGTAATTCACAAACCATTATCAATTCAGCTTATTATGACAAGCTGTTTTGGGCTGGCTCTTCCAGTTCGCTAGAAAAACAAGCTCGCTCTGCGGCTCGTGGTGGTGTTGCTGGAAATGGTGAAGATGATGGTCTTGAAGCACGCCTAGCATTTGTGCCTGAATATGTTAAACGCTTTAATGAAGTGTTTGGTGATACTTGGCCAAATGTTCGAAATGCTTATAAGGCAATTGCAGCGTTTGAGAGGACATTGGTGCAAACCGATACTCCATTCGATAACTATATGCGTGGCGATGATAAAGCTTTAACCAAGCAGCAACTAGCAGGACTTGAACTGTTTACCGGAAAAGCAAATTGTTCTTCATGTCATAATGGAGCTCTTTTAACCGATCAGAAATATTATAATCTTGGTGTTCCAACTTATGATGGCTGGCAGGACGATGCTCTTGCTCAAATCACTTATCGATTTGAAATATATGCTAAAGGTGTAACTGAAGATAAATACCGCACCTATAAGGAAGATCCAGGTCTTTATTTCCGTACTAAGGAAACAGCTGATCTTGGCAAATTCCGTGTGCCGTCATTGCGTTATACTAAATATACAGCGCCATATATGCACAACGGTATGCTTGAAACTTTAGAAGATGTCATTGATTTTTATGATGCTGGCGGAGGAACTAACGACTTCTCAGCGACTAAAACAGATATGATACAGCCCCTAGGTCTTAGCAAAAAAGAAAAAGCTAACCTATTGGCCTTCTTAGAAAGTCTATCTGGCGATCGCATAGAGATGGATTATCCTGATCTTCCACCAACCGAGCCACTACCGGCTCCAACCAACTAGCGCAGGAGGTAATAATGACCGCAAGTAAAGGTCTAATCGAAGCCATTAACGGTCCTGCGGATGTTCGCAAGACTTCAAAAAAATGTGTTGTCAATCGACGTACTTTTCTTTTGACCTCTGGAGTTGCCACAGCAACGGTGATGGTTGCAATGCAAACAGGCAAGGGACTAGCAAATGTCCCAGCCATAGTTGCAACCTATCCAAGAAAATTTGTTGGCAAACTTTCAGAGCTTAAAGTAGATGAGCCGCTTGACTTTTCTTATCCTGATGAGGGTGAGCATTCAGACTCAATGATTGTAAAGCTTGGCAAGCCAGCAGGCGGCGGCATTGGCCCAGATAAAGATGTGGTAGGATTTAATTATATCTGTACCCATCAGGGCGGCCCGTTACATGGCACATATAAGCCAAATGATAAGGCACTTGGGCCTTGTCCTTTCCATCTGACCACGTTTGATCTTACTCGGCATGGAATGTTTATTTCTGGACAGGCTTATCAAAGCTTGCCCCAGGTTCTTTTCGAGCTGGACGGTGATGATATTTACGCCGTTGGCATGTTTGGCCTAATTTATGGCCGCTCTGATAATTTGAAAGGTTGAGGGTGATTTATCATGGGAACTCCTTATTATATTCCTGAAACCAATATTCCGCTACCACCAGTGGGCGCGGATATTATTCCAACTGCCTGTGACTATTGTATTGTTGCATGTGGTTATAAAGTCTATCGCTGGCCTGTTAAGGGCGGCAAAACTGGCGGCCCAAAAGCTGACGAAAACGCATTTGGAGAAGATTTTCCAGTTGCAGCATTAGGTGCATGGGTTGCCCCTAACCAATATAATGTGGTGCTTCATAAAGGTGAGCCGCATCATGTTATCATTATTCCTGACAAGGATAATACTACAGTCAACTTATATGGTGACAGCTCTATTCGTGGTGGTGCTATTGCGCAAAAAGTCTATAATCCTCAGACACCAACGCGTGATCGTTTGCAGTCGCCAATGATTCGTATGTTTGGCACTCTTATGCCTGTGAGTTGGGACTTTGCTCTCGATATTGCAGCTGAGGTTGGCAAGCATGTTATTAAGAATCATGGAGCAAATGCCTATAGTGTTAAAACCTTCTCTTATGGGTTCATGGAAAATACTTATGCAATTTCAAAATATGCTCTAGGTCATATTTCAACTGCTAACTTTACCTTCCATGACACTCCATCTGATGTTACTTCAACACCGGGTTTTAGAGATGCAGGTTTTGATAATTTTGGCCCCTCATATCAAGATTGGCATGATGCTGATACATTGATGATTTGCGGCACTGATCCTTATGAAACAAAAACTATTTTGTTTACTCAATGGATTATGCCTGCAATTCAAAATGGTCAAAAAACCATTTTCCTAGGCCCTCGTCGCACCGCTGGTATTGCTTATGGTGAGGCAAATGGAGGTCTTTGGATTGATCTACAGCCAGGAACTGATCTTCCCGTAGTTTCAGCAATTGCTCGTGTAATTATTGAAAACGGCTGGCAAGATGATGAATGGATTAAAAACTGGGTTAATAATAAGTTTGAAAGCTCTTCAGGATTTGGTCAAGGCACACGTAATACTCCGTGGCAATGGCGTACAACTTGGGGCAAATTTCAAACTGGTGGTTTTGATGATTGGAAAAAATGGTTGCTTGAGCAAGATTTTGCAGATCCTGAAAAAGCAGCTGAAATTGCACAAATTGATGTGCAGAAAATCTACACAGCTGCTGAATGGTTAGCAAAACCAAAAGCTGACGGCACACGTCCTAAATCCTCTATCATGATTGAAAAAGGGTTTTATTGGTCAAACAATACTGGCAATACTAATGCAATATCTTCATTAGGTATGATTGTTGGGGCTGGTGGTCGTCCTGGTCAGGTTATTGGTCGTGCTGGTGGTCACCAACGTGGTGGCTTGCGTGGTGGCTCTTATCCTCGCAATAAATCACCTGAAAAACTTCCAGGGCGTCGTCGTCGTGCAATGGATACCGATCGTTATTTTATGGCAGGTCATACTCGTATGGCTCACGTCATTGGTAACACTTGGATACAAGCCATGTGTGCTTCACAAGGTCTTGCTTCTAAATTTGAAGAGCTAACTGTTCAGAATCCGCATCAGATACGTTCTTTTGATAAGCAAGAAATTATTGAAACGCTTAAAAAGCGTGCCGATAGTGGTGGCACAGTGGTCGTCTCTCAGGATATTTATCTGATTGATCCAATTGGCGCTCGTTATTCAGATATTGTCTTCCCAGCTTCTGGTTGGGGTGAAGATAGCTTTACTCGTGCAAATGGTGAGCGTCGCTTAAGATTATATCCTAAGTTTTACGATGCACCTGGTGAAGCAAAACCAGATTGGTGGATAATTGCACAATTATCTAAAAAAATGGGCTTTTCTGGCTTTGATTGGGAAAACTCAAATGATGTGCTTGAAGAGGCATCTCGTTTCTCACGTGGCTCACGTAAAGACTTCTATATGCTGCATGTTGCTGCTAAAAAAGAAGGCATTACATTGCATGAGAAGTTTGGCCAGTATGGAACTGACGGCATTCAAGGGCCAGTTATGATGCTAGATGACGGCACGCTAGAAGGCACTAAACGTCTGCATGATACCACTCGTAAATTGCCAGAAACAGGTCCGGCAGGTGCAAATATGTTCAATAAGAAATTGACACATTTTAACACCCAAACAGGCAAGTGTAATATCCAAAAAGCTCCTTGGTCACTATTCTCTGATTATTGGGAATGGCTCAAACCAAGAGAAGGCGAACTTTGGGCTAGCTCTGGTCGTATTAACGAGAGATGGCAATCTGGTTATGATGATCGTCGTCGCCCATATATTGTGCAGCGTTGGCCAGAAAACTGGGTAGAAATTCACCCAGATGATGCAGCGGAACGTGGAATTGAAAGTGGCGATTATGTCATGCTTTATTCAGATCGCATTCCGGTGCAGGTTGATACCATTGTTGGTGTTGAAGGTGACGATTTCACCTTTACCAAACTAATGGAAAACGGTCATATCGAACTTACAAAAGCAGCGATTACTGCAGTTGCGATTGTAACGCCGGCTCTGAAAAAAGGTGTGATGTATATGGATTTCCTTCACACTGCACAGCCTGCAAACGCCCTGACTGGTCGAGTAGTCGATTGGATCAGCGGTAACTATAACTATAAGATGGGTGTTGGCATGGTCAAAAAGATTGGCGTGTCACCTTATAAGAATGACTTCCGTTCTATGACATTTGCCCGTCGTGATATAGTTTAATATTAACCCCTCCATGCGGGCAGCTTCTTTTGAGAATCAGGAGTTGCCCGTGTCCCTTAAATAAAAGAATAAATCATGTCTGAGTTAATGAAAAAATCTGAAAATAATATTTTTGAACAACTAACCGATAGCTTAAAAACCATTGTCACTGAAAATTCAGAAGTTGAACAATGTTTAGCGGTGCAAGCACTTGGTAATTTGCCTTCAAAAAAGTCCTTAGAAATTCTTATTGAACAGTTACATAACCCAGATGAAGATGTTAGATGTGATGCAGGTGAAGCACTTGCATTGATAAAAGACAAAGCCGCAATTAAGCCGTTAATTGATAATCTTATTCAAGATCCAATTGGTGAAGCAAAAGTAATATATATTCAAGCCTTGCAGGCACAAAAGGCTTTTGATTCTGCTGAAATTCTATGTGCCTTAGTTAATACAAGAGGTGAGAAACATAATGTGGCCTGGGAGGATTATGTATCTGGCTGGGACTATTGGGCAGATGTCCAAATTGCCGCGATCAAAGCTCTAGGCTCTTTTGGCACAGACATTGATACACAAGCGCCTATAGCAGCTATACTCGCTGCAATAGATGAGCCTGAGGGGCAGAATATTTGGGCATTAGCAACTAAAACATTAGTAAAATTTGGTGATAATGGTATTTCTGCGTTACTCGAGTTGATGAAATCAGCCTCCTCATTAAATCGCAAAGCTATTATTTCTGCACTTGGAGATGCGAAAGATAAACAAGGCTTGAGTCTGCTAGAGGCAGCAATGTCTGATCCTGAGCCTAGCGTTCGAATGGCTGCAATCATTAGTGGTGCAAAACGCGATTTAAAAGAAATAAGCCTTTTAGGACTAAGTGATGGCTCTGCTGGTGTGCGAGCTCAAGTTTTCAAATCTTATAAATTTTTTGACGATAAAACGATAATAGCTGGGCTTGGTGATGATAATATAAAAGTTCAAATTGCCGCTTGCGAAGCTATCATTAGAGGCAACAAAACTCGTCCAAGCTTAAAACTGGAGCAAAGAGCAGAAAAATTATTACGCAAAGGATCAAAACAACTTCTTAGCAAAATGATTGACGCAATGGCCGTTGCAAAACCAAAAGGATCAGCAGAGTTAATAGAGGATATTGTTAATCATAGTGCTAGCGAGAAACAAGTGCGCTTAGCAGCCTTAAGGGCGCTTGGAGAACTTAACAGCTCCAAAGCTGTTGCCTTGCTTAGCAATGCTTGTGCTGATGAGAATCAGGAAATTCGCCTTAGCGCAATTGGCTCGCTTGGTAAAATTGCAAAAACAAATGGTGAGGCTGCAACAAAAGCACTTGAGGTTTTAGCCTCTGCAATTGATGGTGAACTAGTAGCAACACCCAAAGACTGGCAGCCAGAAGAAGACAATGTTATAGATTTTAGCGAAAAGAAAAGTCTAAAAAAAGAAGAGCGCGATCAAGATAGCCGCATGGTGAAGTTAGACCGTGAGGGCAATATTATTTCGCCAGCAAAGCAGGTGGATATTGATAAGGCAATAGCTGAGGAGGCTTCAGAGGCGGAAATGGAAGCTAAAATAGTTGAGCTTGAAGAAAAGCCAGCTCCATTATCCACCCTTGACGCTATTTTAACG
>JALSJY010000142.1 GCA_026989045.1 Hyphomicrobiales bacterium
TACGACCTACGGATTAGAAGTCCGTTGCTCTATCCAGCTGAGCTACGGGGCCAAAATATTTGATAGTCTTTCTTACCCACTTTTATCACTTAATGTGTCCAAGGTGTTTTTCGGGTATTTTTGAAATTATCAGGATAAGAAACTTCTTTTGGAGTTGCATCATGAGGCATATCTATATGATAGTTAATGCCGTTTTTATCTGCATAAGCTGTTGCGGCCTCAAGAGTTTCAAAATTTATCTTAACTTGCGATTGAACATCAGAAGTAGAAGTATAGCCAACCAGCGGATCAATTTCTCTAGCGCTTTGTGGTTCAAATAATAAAACCCAAGCTTTGCTTTTACCTTTGCCAGACTGCATTGGATTGCGTGAAGGGCGATAAATCCTAGCTGTCATAATCTGCCTCCCAAATGTGCTTTAAGCAACACTAAAGTTGTTTTGCGTCTTGAATGGTCGGGGCAGCAGGATTCGAACATGCGACCCCTGGTTCCCAAAACCAGTGCTCTACCAAGCTGAGCTATACCCCGTTTCCGTTCAAGCGCTTGCTTCGATTACACACATTAGTAACGAAAAACAAGAGTGAAATAAACATTATTTTTAACAATTGAAATATTGACCAAAAATCAAAAAAACGTCACATATAAAAGATGGACAAAAATTTCAAAAAATGGCCGCTTGGCCTTACTAAATCTTCAATGCCAATATTTTTATTGTTTGCAAGCGCAATCCTCATTGCATTGACCTTTATTGACTTGTCTATTACTCGTTGGGTCACAGGTTTAGATGAAATTATTACAGCGCCATTCAAAATCATTACAAGAGCAGGTAATTCAGACTGGATTTTAATCCCTACGCTCATTGGAGCAATTGTTGGCTTGATTTTGCTTAAAATAAAAATGGCTAAAAAAATGTGGGTGAAGGCACAATTTTTATTCATTTCATCAGCATATATTTTTACCTCGGTTGCATTGCCAGGTATTGTGGCGAATCTTATAAAAAGGCTGATTGGTCGTGCGCGCCCTATGAATATTGAAGAACTTGGAATTTTTAAATTCGATCCAATAATCAATGGTTGGACATCTCAATCTTTTCCATCGGGTGACGCAACAACAATTTTTGCGCTGTTTGTGGCGCTGACTTTCCTTATGCCAAAATTAAAATATCTATTTCTGCTCGGCGCAATATTGGTTGCTCTATCACGAATAATGGTTGGCGTGCATTTCCCCAGCGATGTATTTGGCGGGATATTGCTTGGAATATTTGGTGCTTATGCAGTGCGTAATTATTTTATTAAAAAGGGTTGGCTGGAATAAATTTTTAAGAGTATGCAACTAAATAATTATATCCTGTGACATCAACTCAGTTAGCTTTCGCGCTATTTATTATCTTGAGCGTAGCGAAAGATCGTAAAGCAGTAATAAAAGATACTTCACTACGTCCAGAGTGATAAGTAAGACTCTTCACTTACGTTCAGAGTGATAAGTAAGACTCTTCACTTACGTTCAGAGTGACAAGGGAGAGTTAAGAGTGTCATTTAATGGAGTGGAAGACCCTTCGCTACCTACCCTTCAAACGCCTCATACCGCCCCAAACCAGCTAATAAATCAGCTTTCAAGTCTTCAACATCTTCTAAGCCAACATGAATGCGCAAAAAGCTACCTTTTTCCTCCCAAGGAACAGCGGTTCGAACTTTTTCTGGCCTTGATGGTAAAACTAAACTTTCATAACCGCCCCACGAATATCCCATGCCAAATAATTCCAAATCATCAACTAAAGCCGCCATTGCTTCTCTTGGAGCAGGTTTAAGAATGATAGAAAAAACTGAACCAGAGCCAGAGAAATCACGCTTAAAAATTGCATAATCAGGGTGCGATGGCAGGGCAGGGTGCAGCACACGCTTTACTATATCTTGCCCCTCTAGCCATTTAGCTAGCTCAAGAGCGCTTTTTTTATGTGCTTTCATACGAACATTAAGAGTGCGCAAACCCCGCGCAATTAAGAATGCATCATCAGGAGATGCACATACCCCAGTAAGGTAATGAGTTTCTTTTAATGCAGGCCAAGCTTTTTCATTAGCAGAAATTGTGCCACTCATTACATCAGAATGACCAACAAACATTTTTGTTCCAGCATGGATTACAATATCAGCACCTAAATCAAGCGGGCGATAAAAAAGTGGGGTTGCCCAACTATTGTCAATTAGAATGCGAATATCGTGTTTTTTAGCAACTTTTGCAATTAATGGTAAATTCTGCACTTCAAAGGTTAATGAGCCAGGACTTTCAAGAAAGATTACGCGGGTATTTTCGCTAATTAAACCATCAATTTCTGCAGCAACACGAGGGTCAAAATATTTAGTTTTTACTCCAAACTTGCTTAAAATCTTGTCGCATAAATTGCGTGTCGGATCATAAACACTATCTGTCATTAAAATTTCATCACC
>JALSJY010000143.1 GCA_026989045.1 Hyphomicrobiales bacterium
AGTGGTAATTTCATCTAGCGCCTCATTCCAACTTATCTGCTGCCATTGCCCTGCCCCCTTTGCGCCAACACGTCGCATTGGATAAAGCAACCTATCTGGGTGGTGAATGCGCTCAGCGTAACGGGCGACTTTTTCGCAAATCACCCCATCGGTATAAGGGTCGTCTTTTGCTCCCTTAACTTTGCCAATTGTTTTTCCGTCCAAAATTTCAACATCTAGCGCACATGTTGATGGGCAATCATGCGGGCAGACAGATCGAGCTATTTTCAGAATAGTAGGCATTTCTTAGCACCCAGATGATTTCACATTAACTAATATAGCAAACTAATAGATTATCAAAAACAAAAGCAATATATTAAAATATTGCGCTGATATTGTGAATATTTACCTCGAATATTTTAACTAAATATTTGAGATGTTAATGAGTTAATAGCACTATTGCGAAAAATAAAATCATGGCGTAGTGTCATATATTAACATATAGGAGGAGAAAAACATTATGAAATTACTTAAAACACTTGTTCTTGCCAGCTTGGGAATATCCATTGCCTTTTCAGCTCAGGCTGAAACACGCATAACTTATAAATCTGCTAAAACCACATCATCTTATTATCAAATGGCTGTGCAAATTGCTGAAGCTATGAAGCTAGGCTCAAATGGTGAAATCATTGTAACCGTTGAAGAAAGTCAAGGTTCTGTGCAAAATGTAATGGAAGCAGCTGCTCGTTCAGGTAATTATGTTTTCACCACTCCTCCAGTGCTTGTAAACCTAGCTCAGGCTGGCAAGGCTATGTTTGAGGGCAAAGAAAATCCTAAATTTGATGACATTAGAGCATTATTTCCAATTCCATCGCTAACCATGCATTTTGTAATGAGCAATAAAAGCGGTGTTACAAAATTTGCAGACTTAGAGGGTAAAACCATTCTTTTAGGAACTGGCTCATTTGGAGCCAGAGAGGGAGAAAAATATTTAGACCTATTTGGTCTTAAAGATAAAGTTACCCTTGCTAATGTTGAATTATCAAATGCTGTTCCTGCTCTTAAAAATGGTCAAATTGATGGTTTCGTTACTGCTGGCTCTTTCCCTGCTCCTAACGTAATTGAAGCTGCAGCAGGAACTGGCGTTACAGTAATCTCACTAGATGACGAGCAAATTGCGCTTTCTAAACGCACTAAGCTAGTTATTCCTGCTGGCACTTATGCTGGGCAAGATGAAGATATAACTACAACATCTTTACCAGTTGTTGCATATACTAGTTTGCAAATGGATGATGAAACAGCTTATCAACTAACCAAAACATTTTGGTCACAAATTGCCGATATGGGCAAAGATGCAGCTTGGTGGAATGGAGTAAATGAGGGCTTAATGGCTAATATTTCTGGAAAAATTCACCCCGGAGCAATCAAATATTACAAAGAAATTGGTTTTACTATAACAGACAACCAAATGTAAATTTGATAAATTGTTAAAGCCAAGAATTTATTTTCTTGGCTTTTCTATGTCAATTAGGGGCGCAATTATGAAGGATCGATTTCAGGATTTTCCGATATCACATTTTTTTTGGATTGCTCTTGGCGCTCTAACAATTGCTTTTCATCTCTGGCTAATATTTTCAGGGTTAATTCCAAATCTTGTCAGTCGCCCGTTGCATATGGCGTTAGCTCTTCCTTGGGCAATGGTTTATATTTCCAAAACTGGCTTTATGCGAATAAGTGGCGCAATTCTGGCAGCAATTGGTATTTTTTCTACTTTGTGGATTGCTCTTAACCAGTCTATGCTGGCAGATCAATATGGTTTCATCAGTAGCAATTTTCAAATTTTCATTGGGATAAGTCTTTTAGTCGTTGTGCTTGAAATGGCTAGGCGCTCTATTGGTTGGCCTTTGCCGCTCGTTGCTTTGATAGCTTTGCTTTATGGATTATTTGGGCAGTATATTCCGGGAGAATTTGGATATTCTGGCATTCCAATTGAAAGCTTCCTAGGCACATTAACTATTGCCGAGGGGGGGATTTGGGGCAAATTAACGGGTATTTCTGTAAGTATTGTTGCAATTTTTGTTATTTTTGGAGCAGCATTAAATGCTGGTGAAGCTGGGCAAGGATTTATGAATATTGCCGCTGCAGCAGCTGGTCGCCTAAAGGGTGGGGCGGCAAAAGTATCAGTTATTTCATCAGCTTTATTTGGTTCAATTTCAGGCTCTGCATCTGCCAATGTTGCCTCCACTGGTGCAATAACCCTTCCTGCGATGACAAAATTGGGTTACCCACGCTCGCTTGCGGGAGCAGTTGAGGCAGTAGCTTCATCAGGCGGTCAGATAATGCCTCCATTGATGGGTGCTGGTGCTTTTATTATGGTCGAGCTTACTGGTGTTCCTTATACAGGTATTATGGCAGCAGCATTATTGCCAGCAATATTATTTTTTGTTGCAGTATGGGTTGGTATAAACGCATTTAGCCTGCGTCATGAGCTTAAGGGGTTGCCAAAAGATCAGCAACCAAAATCAAAAACCATTATCATAACATCTGCTTTTTTCATGCTGCCTTTTTCAGTTTTATTATGGGGAATGTTTATCGGAAAATATACGCCGCAATATGCCGCCTCTATGGCAATATTGGCGGCAAGCATTCTACTATTGTTCAATGCTAAACTGAAAATTGATAGAAAGCAGTTCTTATACCGTTTAGGGCAGGTTTGCTTAAATGCTGGCAAACAAATATCAATGATTGCATCAATTATTCTTTGCGCTTCAATTGTCATTGGAATTTTGGGCATCACAGGGTTAGGTGTAAAAATAACCTCACTAATCCTTTCTGGTTCTGGCGGAATGTTATGGCCAGCACTACTTCTTACAGCCCTTGCATGTTTAATTTTAGGAATGGAAGTGCCAACAACTGCGGCCTATGTAATCTCTGTTTCAATTGCAGGGCCTGCTTTGATAGAATTAGGTGTTGAGCCTTTACAGGCACACCTATTTATTTTCTGGTTTGCTCTATTAAGCACTATTACGCCACCCGTATGTGGTGCTGTATTCATTGCAGCTGGCATGGTGCAAGAAAATTGGCTCAAAGTAGCAGGCTCAGCAATGGCATTAGGTTTAGGTCTATACCTCATTCCGTTGGGAATGATAGCAAATCCATATCTCATACAATTAGCAGAATTCCCAGCATTTGCAATATTATCAGCAATTAAAGTGGCCGTTGCCCTGACCTTAATTTCATATGCCATTATAGCCCCAAAACCAATTTCCTTACGAATATCCATGATCATATTTGGATTAGGAATTATGTTTATTAGTTTTTAGTGACAAGTCTAAAATAATGCTAATTTACAGTGCAATGGTTTTACTATATCGATAAAATAATTCTGCATGGCATAAGCGCAATTTACTAGGTGAAATTATATACAGACCTAGTAGCTCTAGGATAGCATCTTTTCATTTACTGCTTCTTAAATCTAGTAGCACCAATGTCATCTAAAATAACATATAACGGTGGCAGTACAAGCAACACTAAAATTGTTGAAACAAGCAGACCAAAAACCAGTGAAATAACCAATGGAATGATAGAGGCAGCCTGTGCGCTGGTTTCTGCTAACAGAGGTAACATGCCAACAATGGTTGTTGTGGTAGTAATAAAAATTGGCCTTGCTCTAGCTCGGCTGGCTTTTCCTGCTGCAATAGCAACAGGCACATTTTGCGCACGATACATATTGATATATTCCATCAATAAAATTGAATTATTCACCACAATGCCCGCAAGCGAAGCCGCACCAATTAGCGAGGGCATAGAAATATCATACCCCATAAACACATGCCCCCAGATTGAGCCGATCAACGCCATAGGAATAGCAATCATCACAATTATTGGCACAATATAGGAGCGGAATTGAAACGAGAGAATAAGAAAAACACCAAGCATTCCTATAGCCAGTCCCTTTGCGATAGAGGAGGCAGTTTCGGCGGTCGAGGCCACCTGACCTAAAAAGCTAACACTTAGATTTGGATAATTTTCTTCAAATTCTGGTAGCCAATTTTCCTCTAAATCTTTCATCAAAGCGCCAGCATTTGCTTTACCTGCATCAACATTTGCCTCCACCGTCACTGTGCGCATGCCATCTACAAGTGTGATTTTTGCCCACTCACGAGTTTGTTCGAAATCAGCCACAACACTAAGAGGAACAGATTTACCAATCTTTGAAATCAGCATTGAATTATCTAAGCTATCAAGCGTTTCATGTTCAGGTGAATTTTGACTTATTACAATTTCTACCTCTTGATCGCCTAGCTGAATATTATCAACGATATCACCAAGTATAGATGATCGTAATTGCGATGAAACTGAAGCAGAGGTAAAGCCGAGCGCTGTCGCGCCATCTGCTAGTGATAATTGGCGCTGAGGCTTACCAGGGCGTAAATCATCCATCACATTAAATACACCTACATAGCCGCTTAAATAATCAACAAGTCCTGATGAAGCCATTTTCATTTCATTAAGATCTTCGCCTTGAATGCGTATCTCAATTGGTATGCCAGCTGGCCCAAAACCAGGTTCTTGAATGCTTAAGTTTATAAGACCATAAATCGGGCCGATTTCTTTGCGCCAAAGTGGAATGAAAACGTCTAAATAAGTGCTACGAACTTCTGCGCTTAACAAGTCAACACCTACAGTTGCAACGTGTGAGCCAGACTCTCCAGCACTTAGATTTTGATTATAGCGCACCTGCACCGCCTGCACTAAATCCTGACCATCTGGCTGCTCTAAATCTTCGTTTATTCGCTCAAGAGCACCAACAACTTGTGCCACTGCTTTTTCGGTTGTGCTTAGGGGAGTTCCTTGGGGCATTAAAATACGAGCTTCAATTATATCGCCCTCCATTGCTGGCATGGCTTCCATTTTTATGTTGCCGCCTGCAAAAAATCCAACTGAGCCAAGCAAAGTGAGTATCAATGCACCAAAAACCAAATAGCGGAATTTTATTGCCTTATCGGCAGCTATGCCTGTTCCCTCTCGAAATTTCTCAAAACCTTTTTCAAATGCAATAATAAAGCGATTTTTTTCTTTGTTAGCAGCTTTTGCAATAGGGTTTTTTAATTGATGTGGCAGAATTAAAAATGCTTGAATAAGAGAAGCGGCAAGAGCTGCAATCAACACAATTGGCATCACCTCTAAAACAGTGCCTAATTCTCCTGCAAGAAATGACAGGGGAGCAAAAACTACCACCGTTGTTAAAAAAGACGATGTAACGCCAGCAAAAACCCGTTTCACCCCAGTTGTAACAGCATCAAGAGAATCCTCTCCCTGTGCGACCTGATCAACAATGCTATCAGTAATAACTACCGCAGAATCCATTACAATGCCAATGGCTATTAACAGCCCAACAAGTGTTATCATATTTAATGAAAGACCTAAAGTTGCCATGGCAATAAATGCTCCCGCAAAAGCAACTGGCAGACCAAGAATTGCCCAAATTGCTAGGCTTGGGCGGTAAAACACACTCATCACGAGTGCTACAAGAATTAGACCCATAATTCCGTTATTAACTAGCATTTTTAGACGCTCTTCTACGATTGAAGTCATGTCTTGCGTCTTAGTAAGGCTTACACCATCGCCTAATATTTTTTGTTCAGCATCAAGGAATTCTGTGATGTCAGCCATAACATTTATTGCATCACTATCCTTATTTTTCATTATTTCTAATATAAGCGCTCTCTCGCCATTAAAGAAGATTTTTTCTTCGTCTAAGTCATAAGAATTAGTAATTTTAGCAATGTCACCAAGTGTTAATTCAGCACCTGACTTTCCAGCAAGGACTACTAATTTACTTAAATCGTCAATAGATCGGCTCTGGTTAACAAATCTAAGTTGAACATCTTGCTCATTGGTTTTTATATCACCAAGGGGGGAATCAATATTTTGCTGGCGTATCAGGTTTGAAATATCACTGATAGAAAGGCCGTATTGTTGCAGGGTTTCACTGGCAATTTCTACCTGCCATTGGCGCTGGGAAAGACCCTTAACTCGCACATCGGCTACATTTTTTATCTTATAAAGCCTTTGCTCTAAAGAATTAGTATATGTCTCTAAATCAGCAAATGACATGTCGCCAGTAACCGCAAGCGCCATAACCAAATCGGTTGTATATAATTGTTTTATAATCGGGGCTTCTGCTTTAGCAGGGAAGTCTGTTATAGCGTTAATTTTGGCATCTACATCATCTAAAAAACGAGAAACATCCCCAGAGGGTTTCATTTTAGCAATAGCGCTGGCGACATTATCTTGGGCGGTGCAAGTAAATTCCTCAAGATTATTAACGCTTTTTAGAGCGTCATCTATTCGCAAACAAATTGCATCTTCAACATCGGTTGCGCTCGCTCCTCGATAAGCAACGGTAATGCTTGCCTCTGTTGGAGAATAATCTGGGAATGTCTCACGCAATAATTTTGGTGCTGAAAAAATACCCATTGCTAATATAACTATAAGCAACAGGTTTGAAGCCGTTGGGTGGCCAGCAAACCAGCGAATCATAAATCTGCTCCTATGCCTGCTCCCATGGCGCTATTTATTAGCTTTTCTTCAACACCTAAGTCACGCTTTGGATTAAGCAAAATACCAGAAATTGCTGGCACAATATCATCAAGAATAACGACTTCACCAACTTCCAAGCCAGATTGAATGAAAGCCAGTCCATCTTGATAGAATTCAACCTCCACTTCCCGCCTTTCTAAACGGTTATCTGCATCAACCAAATAGACCCAATTCTCTCGCACAGAGGCTTGAGGAATAATTATACTAGGCTGGTTAGCCTTGATTGATAAGCTCCCTAAAACATACATTCCCTTAAACAAAGGTGGGTTTTGGTTGGGGTTTGACCAATCTTTTGGCTGCTCTACACTTAAAACTACACGGATTGTGCGGGTAGCTGGATCAATTCCATTAGCGATACGCATAACTTTAGCATCCCAGTTTTGACTTTCACCCACCAGTTGCACATTTGCTTTAACATCGGAAAGATTGAGATTATCTGCGCCCGTTGGCAATTGGCTTAAAACATTGTGCAGGCTTTGCATTGGCATTTGCAAAACCACTTCAGAGGCTTTTATGCCATCGCCTGAGAAAAGCAATTGCGAGGGGTTTATATATTGATATTTTTGCGCTTTTACTTCGCTGATACGAATATCAAAAGGGGCATAAATTTTTGTATCCTCAATATCACGCATCACCTGCTCACGCTTAGTTAAAAGTCTTTCTTTTTGCGCATCAAGTTTGGTTAATTTTATTGGAATGATATTTAGTTGATTTAACAGCGATTGTACTGCTTGGCGCTGTTGCAATGTTGCTTTTAATTGCGCATCAAGTCCTGCTTTAGAGATTGATCCAGAATCTACCAATTTAGAGGTGCGCTCCAAATCAGCCTCTGCCAATGATAAACGTTGCTCTTCAAGCTCAAATAAAGCAGAAATATTCTCACCCTCTTGATTTAATTGCGCCACTTCTGCATCTAAGCTAGCAATTTCAGCCTCTATCTCTGTTAAAGCAAGTTGATAAATATTATCATCAATTTCCATTAACAAAGTATCTTTAGCTAGAACTGCCCCGCTTTCAAGTTCAGCATGACGAAAAATAACCCGCCCCTTAACGTTGGAAATAGCGCTCCAAGTTCTTTGTGGTGAGGCAGTGCCAAAACCTGTGGCTTTGATTACATAGGGCATAAGGGCAGTTTTTATAACCTGCACTGGTCGTTGAGTTTCAGCCGCCTGTATGCGTTCGGGTGGTTGTTTCCTTGCTACAAAATTTGCAACTATTGCTATGCCGACAACAATTGAAATAACTAAGATTAAAACCCTCAGGAAAATTGTTTTTTTTGAAGTCTTAGCTGTCATTTGCTTTGCCCTAGAGTTATTTGATTTGCATATAATTTGACTTAACACAATCTACCTTAGTTACAAGTTACAAATATTTCATGTTTAGATACGCAGTTATAATTATATGCTATATGCAATTATTTTGCTTGCTTAGCTTTGCCTAAAATGGCGAGATGCCAAATAGCCAGCCATGAAAATAAAAGCCAAATATTACAAAGATAATTGTGCCGAAAGCAAGTGCTGAAATATCACCTTGATTTGAGGTAAATTTATAGTTTTCATTGCCCTTTAGTGCATAAAAAATCAGCGAGACAATTGCGTATATAAGAAAGCTTCCAAATACTAGAATTGAGGCTAAGTCACCATTTGAAATTAAATGTCCAATTGACCATAATAATGTTCCGGCCATCATTGGATGTTTGACCATGAGCAAAATACGACCTGGTTGTTTTTTGGTAACTAAAAACATCACAAAACCAACCCAAATGAATAATGCCGTTACATGACTTGCCCAACTTGGAGGGTAATAAATGTCTGGTGCTTGGGGGCGAAAAATAATCCAACCCCAAATGATTATTATTATTCCTAGCAAAGAGAAAAAAGAATAAGTCCAACGCCATTTAATAAGACCTATACTATTGATAACTTTTTGCTTGAAGCTTGGGAAAAACACAGGTGCAGCATGTGGGATATAAAAAACTATCAGGCCAATAATTAAAACAAGCATTATATATCCTTGAGAATATGTTATAATTACAATATCAATATCAATATCAATATCAATATCAATATCAATATCAATATCAATATCAATATCAATATCAATATCAATATCAATATCAATATCAATATCAATATCCTAAGTTTGTCTACAGTTCACTAAGATTTTATAGGATTGAGAATATGACAATAGCTATTTTTCAAAACAGTGATGTTGCGGCTGTTTTTGATGCTTATCCAAAACCATTACAAGACAGACTATTAGAGTTGCGTGAGTTAATATTTGAGATGGCTTTAAAAATCGATGGAGTTGGTGATTTACAAGAAACTTTGAAATGGGATCAGCCCGCTTATCTTACGCCACAGACAAAAAGTGGTACGACAATTCGCATTGATACGGATAATAAAAATGGCGGTGAGTATGCACTTTATGTTAATTGCAAAACTAGCCTAATTGAAAATTGGAAAACTCAATATCCAAACTTAAAATATGGTGGCACTCGCTCGTTACAATTTGCGCTTGATGAAGAATTGCCTAAGGAAGAGGTTATGCACATGATTGCAATGGCACTAACTTATAATAAACGCCAAAAATATTAAGCACTAGAATATAGCGCATAAAAAAGGCCGCCAAAATGGCGACCTAAATATATTTTTGAAAAACTATTTTTAGCCAACAATTTCATCTTCAGTGAAGAAAAATTTAATTTCCTCAGCTGCTGTTTCTGGTGCGTCTGAGCCATGCACTGAGTTTTCACCAATTGAAAGGGCGAATTCTTTGCGGATTGTGCCCTCTTCTGCTTCAGCGGGATTTGTTGCGCCCATTACTTCACGATTTTTTGCAACAGCATTTTCACCTTCAAGAACCTGCACCACAACTGGCTCAGAAATCATGAATTCAACTAATTCACCAAAGAATGGGCGCTCTTTATGCACGCCATAAAAGCCTTCAGCTTGCTCTTTAGTCATATGAATGCGCTTTGAAGCAACAATGCGCAGGCCTGCATCTTCAAATTTAGCAATGATTTTGCCAGTCAGGTTACGTTTTGTTGCATCAGGTTTAATGATTGAAAAAGTGCGCTCTAATGTCATGATATTTTCCTATGTTGTTATTTAATGAGATAGATTTGAGCGCCTTTTAGACCCAAGCTGATTTGGTTTCAAGCGATAATAGGTTGCAAGCGATAATAATATCGTTCATGAGAAGCTTGTTTTTCTCAACTAGTCCATCAACATTAAAGAATCTTATGCTCTCAATCACTGACCTTACCTATAGAATTAGCAATCGAGTATTGTTCAACAAAGCCTGTGTTACCCTGCCAACGGGTTCAAAAACTGGCTTTGTTGGCAAAAACGGCTCGGGCAAAACTACGCTATTCAACCTGATGTTAAAACATATCTCACCCGATGATGGTGATATTTCTATTTTCAAACGTGCAAAAATTGGCACTGTGGCGCAAGAAGCTCCTTCAACAGAACAATCTGTTTTGGATATTGTGCTTAGCGCTGATATTGAGCGCACCGCACTTTTAGAAGAGGCTGAAACGGCGACTGATCCGCATCGTATATCTGAAATTCATATGCGTTTGGCTGATATTGATGCTCATAGTGCTGAGGGTCGGGCTAGTAATATTTTACGCGGGCTTGGCTTTGAGCATGAGCGCCAGCATATCGCTTGCTCTGAGCTTTCAGGGGGGTGGCGCATGCGGGTGGCGCTGGCGGGGGTGTTATTTTCTCAACCTGACCTTTTATTACTCGATGAGCCAACCAATTATCTCGATTTAGAGGGAACTTTATGGCTTGAGAATTATCTCGCCACCTATCCCTATACTGTTTTTATGATTTCGCATGATCGTGATCTGCTAAACAAGGCTGTCTCATCAATCATTCATCTTGATAAGGGTGAGTTGAAATTTTATCGCGGTAATTATGATACATTTGAAAAAACTCGCCGCATGCAAATGGAATTATCGAATAAATCACGTGAGAAAAGTTTAGAAAAAGCCGCTCACATGCAAAAATTTGTTGATCGGTTTCGAGCTAGCGCGACTAAAGCAAAACAAGCGCAAGCTCGGGTTAAAATGATTGAGAAGCTAAAGCCGCCGGAGGCACTTTTTGATGACAATGCCCTGCCCTTCACATTTCAAAACCCTAAAAAAACTATGGCCAGCCCAATGCTGGATTTCGACAATGTTTCAGTTGGCTATGGTGAAACAACTATTTTAAGCAGAATTTCACAGCGGATTGATCCTGAAGACAGGATTGCGCTTGTTGGCGTTAATGGCAATGGCAAGTCAACTTTTGCTAAGCTTATTGCGGGTGAATTAAAAGCAAAAGAAGGGCAGTTGCGCCGTGGACGCGGGCTAGAAATTGCCTTTTTTGCGCAACATCAAATGGATATGCTAAAACCAGAGCAAACCTGCCTTGAGCATATTGAGCCGCTCATGCCCTATGATGGCGAAGCAAAACGGCGCGCCCGCATGGCGCAAATGGGACTTGGCATTGATAAAATGGGAACTAAGGCAAAAGACCTATCGGGTGGCGAAAGAGCAAGGCTTTTATTAGGGCTAATTACCTTTAAGGGCCCGGGAATGTTAATCCTTGACGAGCCAACAAACCATTTGGATATTGACAGCCGAGATGCATTGGTTGCAGCCCTTAATGAATATAGTGGTGCGGTGTTGATTATTTCGCATGACAGGCATTTGATTGAAGCAACTGTTGATCAGATTTGGATTGCTGAGGGCGGCACAATAAAGCCTTATGATGATGATATTTCAGCTTATAAAAAAATGTTATTAAGTAATGCCCAGCAGACAAAAGGTAAGGCAAAAAAACAAATCACTGGTAGTGCCAACGACAGGAAAAAAGAGCGTAAACTTGCCGCCGCAAAAAGAAAGCAACTTGCCCCTTTGAGAAAAGAAATACATACTTTAGAGCAGAAAACTTCTATCTTAAGGCTTGGGCTAGAAAGTGTTGAGACAAAACTAGCTGACCCGAGCCTTTATGAAAAAGAGCCAAAAGAGGCAATTGAATTGGGTAAAGAAAAGGTGAGATTTGAAACTGAGATTGCTAATTTAGAAGAGTTGTGGCTTGCTAAAAATGACGAGCTTGAAAAAGCACAAGAAGCACAATAATTACAGACTTAAATAGTGAGAAAATTATGCAAAAATCTAATGAGGAGAGAGTTCAAAAGTTTCTTGATGATATACAAGAAATTGATGCGCTAAAATATGATATTTTGCAAAAATGCCGTGAGATAGTTTTTTCTATTTATCCAAATGTGAGCGAGCGCATTTTATATGGCGGGATTATGTTTTCACTAAAAGAAGATTTTGGCGGTATTTTCGTAAGTAAAAACCATATTTCATTTGAGTTTTCTCAAGGATATTTAATGAATGATCCTAAAAATAATTTAGAAGGAAGTGGTAAATATCGTCGGCATTTAAAGCTTAAAAAGCTTGATGATATTAGTGATAAACAAGTTGAGTTTTTTGTTAAGCAAGTAAAAACTAAATAAGTTAGGTAAAATATATATGCGCAGATTATTTTTTATTATAGTTTTTCTTACAAGCTTCCAAACTGTTGCCTTTGCGCAAGAAAAAAATAATTTAAGCGATGCACAAGAATTTGCCTTAAATAATTCAATTTATGTTCTTTATCACGAAATTGCCCACTTGCTCATTTCTAAGCTTGATATTCCTATTCTTGGACGTGAAGAAAATGCGGCTGATAATTTTGCAACTCTTATGCTTTTAAGGGCAGAAACAGAACAGACCGATAATGTGCTTATAGATAGTGCTTATGGTTGGTTTTTATCCAGCGAAAATGCTGATACAGAGGTCTATTCTGATGATGAATTATATGGCGAGCATAATTTGGATATTCAACGCGCCTTTCAAATTGTCTGTTTAATGGTGGGCAAAGACCCTGATGTTTTTGGCGAAATTGCTAATGAGGTTGGTTTAGATAAAGATAGGCAGGAAGATTGTGAAGATGACTTTAAACAAGCAGAAAAAAGCTGGGATAGAGTGCTTGCCCCTTATGTGAATGAGAAGCCTGACAACTTAAAAATCAATATTAGATATGACAGAGGCTATGGTTTGGTTTCTGCTGGCGCTCTTTTGCGTGATAATAAATTTTTTGAAAGTGCAATTGATAATATTCTTCGTAAATATAAATTACCAAGCCAGCCCAATATGCGCTCTAAAGAATGTCATGAGGCCAATGCTTATTATGACAGTTGGACGGGTGAAATATTATTTTGCTATGAGTTAGTCGATGACTTCATACAAATGTATGAAAAAAATATTGCTGAGTAAAAATTTAACTTACCCCCATATAACGACCAGTTTTATGGTTTAACGCTACAACTAGATTTAAAATAAGCGCGCCCAGCATTGACAAAATCACCTTATCGAAATCAAGCACAAATAAAGCCGCCCCCAATACTAAGCCATCTACAACAAGCTGAAAATAACCAGCTCTAACGCCATAATTATCCTGCAAATAAAGAGCTAAAAGATTTATACCTCCCATGCTTGCACGATGACGAAATAAAGACAGCACCCCCATTCCCATCAAACCACCGCCGACTATCACAGCAAAGAGAGGGTTGATATTATCAATCATTAAATATTGCGGGAAAATCATAGTAAAAAGCGAAACCATACTCACCGCAATAAAAGACTTAATAGTGAATTTAATACCCATACGTAAAAGTGCAAAAATATAAAAAGGAATATTGATTATAAAAAACAATAGCCCAAAACCAATTCCACTTTCATAATGTATAAGAAATGCAATGCCAGCAGTGCTGCCAGTTGAAAGCATGGCTTTTGCATAAAAAACTAGGCCTAAGGCAACCAATCCAGTGCCTAAAAACATCGCCATAACATCATCATAAAAACTATGCTTTACTGAATCAGTTTTTGGCTCTAACGACATAATATATCAGGCTTTCTTTATCCACCGCCCAGAGGCATCTTGCTGCCAATAGGTCAAATCATTATCATCTTTTAGCTTTCGCCAAACATTACGTGCCTGCTCTACAATATTAGGATCATGGCCATCAAACATAAAGACTATTCTTTCATAATCCTTAGCATAATCTATTTTTAGCTCAGGGGTTTTTCCAGCAACAAAAAACCTAACATTTGCAGAGTTTTGATTATTCTCATCTGTAGTTATTAAAATTGGTTGTTCATTATCGTCTTTAGCACCTGCTATTGCATGCGCCAAAAAACTCTCATTATTAAAAGTCCATAATATTGCATCTAAGTCTTTGGCTTTTTCTTCACTACCAACCTCAACACCCGCCCGCCAACCGCGCTCAAGAGTTTTCTCAAGCAGAATTGGCAAGACTTTTTCTAACGGGCTTAATTCGAGGTGATAAAATAATATTTCCATTAAATCATCGCGATCCATTATGGGCGAGTTTTCGAAACGAAAAATCATTGTTATCCTGCACTAAAGGCACAATATGATTTATCTGAAAACTCGCTGTATGATAAAATAATCTTTTCATCTTTTTAATCAATCCAACCCACGCCAAGGCTTTGGCATTAGAACCCATCTACCAGCAACAAAAATCAGACCATCAAACCTCATGCCAGAAGTTTTCCCAGCCTTTACAAACTCAAAGCTAGCTATGGGATAATCATATATAAAATAATCTTTTACCTTGGCATATCCATTAGGGAATTTATTTAATTCCATATCAGCAATAGCTAGCTTTTGAGTTGTTGAGAATTCCACAATCACAGAGACATATTCTGGGTCAAGCTTTAACTCCTCTATAGCAGCATACATTTTTTCATAAATGGCAGTTAAATTTGTAGCTAAAGGATCTTTATACACTGCTTGAATATCAGATGGTAAAGGCTGTAGCGAGATAAAAAAATCTGCAATATTTTGATCTGAAGCAATGAAATCTTCTAGCATTTTTTTACCCTGATTAGCTGTTCCAAAATCATTACTATGAATTTTGATATATTCCTCTACTAGGGCGATATAATTTAACTTTGGTGATTGCTTGCAAAGGCTAGTTAGTTCAGCCTCCAATTCATTCCAGCTAAGCTCATGAATAGATTCTGAAACACCCGTTTTTCCTGCTATATATCCACTAGCCCAAAAAATAACCATAGCGTTATCATAATATTCCATTTTCCCATCTAATGGCTCACAAACATCATCTGGATCAAAAATCAAGCCGCCTGCATAACTAACATTTGCAAACATAGTTGTTAAAGCAAACATAAAAGAGATAATAAGTTTTTTTAACATTATACGCCCCTTAATTTCTATTAAATTCAGCCCTCATAATTATCACGCAAGAATTTATCTAAAACAGCAACGCCAAAACCAGATGCCCAGCTAGTATTTATCTCATTGGATTTGGTCGCAAAAGCAGTGCCAGCAATATCAAGATGCGCCCAAGGGGTTTCACCCACAAAACGTTGCAAGAATTGCGCCGCAGTGATTGCCCCACCATAACGCCCGCCTGTGTTTTTCATATCTGCAAATTGGCTGTCAATCAACTTATCATAACCCTTGCTTAGCGGAAGTCGCCATAATTTCTCATCAGATTTCTGCCCTGCATCATAAAGCTTAGTTGCAAGTTCATCATCATTAGAAAAAAGACCCGCATATTCCTGCCCCAAACCAACCATAACAGCACCAGTTAAAGTGGCCAGATTTATCATAAATTTTGGTTTGAAACGATCAGCTGTATAATAAAGCGCATCTGCCAAAACCAAGCGCCCCTCGGCATCGGTGTTAATAACTTCAATGGTTTGCCCTGACATAGAGGTAATAATATCTCCTGGGCGATAAGCATTGCCATCTGGCATATTTTCAACCAAACCAAGCACGCCAATAATGTTGGCTTTAGCTTTGCGAAGTGCAACGGTTTTCATCAACCCGATAACGGCTGCTGCACCGCCCATATCACCCTTCATATCTTGCATTGAGCCAGCAGGCTTTATTGAAATCCCCCCCGTATCAAACACAACCCCCTTGCCAATAAAAGCAATTGGGGTGTCTTTTTTCTTAGCACCATTCCAGCGCATAATTGCTAATCTGGCAGGGCGAACAGAGCCTTGTGCAACCGCCAAAAGCGCGCCCATTTTTAGTTTTTTTAAATCGCTGGCATTTAATATTTCTACCTCAATACCTAAAGAAGATAATTCAGATGCTTTTTTAGCAAATTCAACAGGGCCCAAAATATTTGGCGGCTCGTTTATCATATCACGCGCTAAAAGAGTTCCCTCAACTACTGCCATCGCATTAGCAATAGCCTTGTTACTGGCTGGTTTTTCATTCACGTGCAGAGTGATAGTGAGCTTTTCCGGTGATTTGCTTGCCTCATCTTTTGGTTTTTTAGTTTTATATTTATCAAATTTATAATGATAAAGGCGCAATCCTGCTGCAATTTGTGCGACTTGCTCAGCTGTTTCATTAGCAAGGATTATTGAA
>JALSJY010000144.1 GCA_026989045.1 Hyphomicrobiales bacterium
CTCTTCACCTATTTGGTCTTGTTGTAACTGCTTACCAAATACCAGCCAACTGCTTGTTATGACTGGCTGTTCAAAACAAGATTGAGCCGTACCAAGAACACGCCGATACTGAAAAAACCAAGCGAACCCTAAAGTAGCGACCCCCCATAAAATAGATAAAAACAACATCAGAATGCCATCCCAATCTACCTTTTCCTGAGAGGGGAGTGAAGTAAGACTCAAATCAATAAACTTAATAGACGAGATTAAATTGATTCTGAATTCGATTGTTCAAATTATTAATCCAGCTATTATAATTTTTATGAATCGTATTATTTTCAGCATCGTATTTTAAGTTTTGGCTTGATTGGTAAAGGATGCTGTACTCAGACTTAGAATAAGGAATTGTTACTTCAACATGATGTTTATTTCTAACAATAATCTTTGCTTTTAATGTATTTTCATCTTGCTCTTGAACCCTCCACCCCAAAGAGGCCGCCGCTTGAACAATCGCCTTTTTAACATCACTTTTCGACTTTACATTAATCGGCACCGCCTCCGATTCAACATTCATCACCTGCTGCCCTGCACACCCTACCAAGGTTAAAGATAATAGAACCATAAAGCTAATAAATAATGATTGTTTAACACTTAATACTTCTTTCATTTTCATCTCCTAATTTTCAAGAATTATAAACTACCCTATGGTTCAGATACTACCATTCGAGCAATGAGTAAAAATAACACCTTACCACGTTTATACCATCCCACCATTAATAGATAAGGTCTGTCCAGTGATATAACTTGCTTTTTCGGAAGCTAAAAAGCTCACTAAATCAGCTACTTCTTGCGGCTTTCCTAAACGTTGCATAGGCACAATTTGTTTAACTCTCTCTTGAGTAAAGCTTTTTTCAGCCATGTCGCCTTCCATAACCCCTGGCGCTACGACATTCACCGTAATTTGTCGTGATGCCAGCTCTAATGCTAACGATTTACTCGCCCCAATCAGCCCTGCTTTTGCAGCCGCATAGTTGGTTTGACCTCGATTACCCATAATACCCGCGACCGAGGCTATGTTAATAATTCGCCCCCAACGTTTACGTGTCATTGGCAATAATAAGGGCTGTGTAATATTAAAAAAACCATTTAAAGAAACGTCTAAAACATGCTGCCACTGCTCATGTGTCATTCCTGCCATTACCGTATCATCATGAACGCCCGCATTATTAACCAGCACTTGAATAGGACCACTTTTCAATAGCGTTTCTATCGCCTGTTCAACCGCTTGAATATTGGTGATATCAAAACAGATCGAATACGCCCTCCCCCCTTTTTGATTAATTTGCTGTGCCAATCTCTCTGCTTTTTCTAGCTGACGATTTGCATGAATCCAAACCTCATAGCCATCTTCAGCCAACTGTTTAGCAATTGCACGGCCTAAATCGCCACTTCCACCCGTAATTAACGCTTTTTTATTCAACATTTGAAACCCTGTATTTTTTTCTAACATACTCGCCTTTAAGGATGAACGACCAGTACCGTGCCTGAACAAACTTCTTGTTGCTCAGCATCACAAATACTAAAATGATATTGTTTCATCATTTCATCCATTACAAGCGCTTTGGCTCTAACGGTTAATTTCATCGTTAAAGGGTTGAACGCCCCCCAAACAACAGATTTTACCGATGCAATATATCCAATGCGCGAGCCACCTGCTTGGTCTTTTTTTTGCTCTTTTTCGATTAACCCGCCATGAATTGCAATTGCTTGTGCACCATATTCAATAAGATGCATATTAGACAGTTTCCCTTTTACTTTTAAAGGGTTATCTTTCAATAGATGAGACTGAGTTTGGCAAACAATCTCCTCTTCTGAATATTCACTCACATTTTCCAATAAACACATCCCACCCGAGTGAGGAATTAATGCCTCAATATCTGCTTTGAGTAAATTAACTTGTTTCATTTAACGTTACCTTTACAAAAGAGTATGCATTCAATGGAAAAGAGATTTCAAAAGCATTGTTCGTTTCACATTTAGAGCGATTAATATTTAATTTCGCCATCGCTTTTACCAGTGGATACACTTCTGCCGCAGGCACACCTTTATAAGGGTTGCTTTCAAGCTGGTGTTCAGAGGCCTCTTGCGTCACATTTAAAGATAACAGAGGAGAATTACATATAGGGGAATTGCTTAACCTAGTATTTTGAGAAGCATCCAGCACCATCGAAAAAGCAAAAGGGATGTTTGCATCGACACCGCTCTTTTTCTCAATCGACGGAATTGCCTCATCAATAGGCAAGTCATAAAATACAATCAATACGGGCTGTTGCCTTTCTTGTGATTGCAAAAAAGCTTCAAGCAACCCATTACCAATGGCAAATTCACCTGCGGAAATTGCACTCGCAGGTGCTTGATTACTTTGCCCAATCATCCAATAACC
>JALSJY010000145.1 GCA_026989045.1 Hyphomicrobiales bacterium
AAACAAATAGTGATGAAGTTGAAAAAAACCCGCGCTCTCGTTCTGCAACTTTGCGATTTGCACTTAGAACTGAAATTCCAGCCCGCAAGGTAAGCTTTCAAAATCTTGGTGTGCCGCTTTCAAATAAGCAAAGCTCAAAAAGGTTGGGAGCATGATTAGGTGGCTAAATATTATATTGTTATTTGCTTGCATTGCCTCATTGGCGGGCGTTTATGTGGTGAAATTTGAGACGATTGAATTAACCAAGCAAAAAAACTCCTATACTAATAAGTCTGAGCAATTAAAAAATGATATATCAATGCTTAAAGCTGATTGGTCTTTTTTAAATCAGCCCTCTTATATTGAGCCTGTTGTGCGTAGACATCAAGCAGATTTAGGACTAGATATTTTAGATCAATCACAATTTATCAATATAAATGATATACCAATGCGTAAAGAAACGAGTTTAGATGATGCGGCTTTAACTGCATTATTTGAGGCTTTAGATAGCGGAGTTGACCCAATCGCGGTATTGATTGAGGCGAATAGCCAATGAGTAATATGATAAATGCTAGAAATAAAACTATTGAAATAGAGGGAGCTCGTAAGGCTGCAGGCAATGTTACTAAGGGACGTATAAGATTTGCAATCCTTATGTTTTCAATATTTTTTGTGATAATTGGGGCGCGTCTAGTTCAGTTTGGCTATAGTGATATAAATCATATTTATAGGGGGCAGGAGAGGGATTTAGCAACTGCTTCACGGCCAAATGTGCTTGATCGTAATGGTCAAAAAATGGCAATTGATATTAGTGTGCCATCACTATTTGCAGAGCCACGTAGAATAATTGACGTTGAAGAGGCGGTTAGTAAGTTAAGGCAAGAGCTACCTGATCTTGATGAGGATTGGCTGCGTGATAGATTGACGGGAGATGAGGGGTTTGTTTGGATCGCGCGTGAGTTAACGCCAAGACAGCAGGCAAGGATTTTCCGTCTTGGAATTCCAGGGATTGATTTTAGAGTTGAGAGTAAAAGATTTTACCCAGGGGCTGAAACAGCCGCACATATCCTTGGTGCGGTTAATCGAGATAATCAGGGCATTGCTGGTTTTGAGCGTTATATTGATGGTGAAGACTTGGCCTTACTGCAAGAAATTGGACTTGCACGCGGACGCTCACTTGAGCCAATAAATATGTCAATTGATATGCGTGTTCAACATGCCATGCACGCTGAGCTTGTTGACGCTATTGAACGATATGATGCAATTGCTGCGGCGGGTGTTTTATTAGATATAAAAACAGGCGAAGTGTTAGCGCTAGTTTCATTGCCTGACTTTGACCCCAATGTGCCATCATCTGCACTTGAGCCATATAATGGCGTTAAAGGGGCTAGAATAAATCGCATTACGGCGGGGACGTTTGAAATGGGTTCGACTGTGAAAACAATAAGCTTTGCTGCGGCGCTTGATAGTGGCAAAGTGAGTATGACTGATGAGTTTGATGCTCGTTTAGGGGTGAAATTTGGTCGTTTCACTATCAATGATTATCGCGGGAAAAAGCGAATATTAACTGTCCCTGAGGTTTTTAAATATTCATCAAATATTGGCACAATTCGTATGATGCAGGCTTTAGGAAAAGAAAATTATCGCGCCTTTTTAACTAAATTGGGGTTTGATGATGATTTGCCAATTGAATTGCCTGAAATTAAAGCATCTAAAATTGCTAAAAATTTCTCTGATGTTGGTGCCGCAACCGCTTCATTTGGGCATGGGTTTACAATAACTCCCTTGCATTTAGCAGCGGGGGTGGCCGCGATAGTTAATGATGGTAATTATGTTCCCCCAACGCTTTATAAGAGAAGTGTAAGTGAAGCAAAAACGCTTTATCGTTCGGTTATTTCACCAGACACAAGTGCTAAAATTCGCTATCTGTTGCGTCTAAATGCGCTTGAGGGATCTGCTAGGAAAGCAAATGATATAGCTGATGGTTATCGTTTTGGTGGAAAAACTGGCACAGCGGAAAAGGTTGTAAATGGCAAGTATTCGTCTGATTATACATTTGCTGCATTTGTTTCTGCTTTTCCACTAGATAAGCCAAAATATACTATGGTAGTTATAATTGATGAGCCAAAAGCTGAAAATGAGAGAGCGGGAACAACAGCTGGCTGGAATGCTGGCATGACATCTGGGCGAATTATAAAAAGAATTGCCTTATTGTTAGGAATTAAACCAGAATTTGATGATAATATTGATGCTAACCTTATGCCGATAGAATTACGATGAGCTTTATAAAGCTTTAATATTAGGAGAATTTTTTGACCTTTTCATTACCAGATTTACTTGTTGGGTTGGTTGATGCCAGCGCAATTGAAGCAGTGAATGTTAACGGAGTTAACTGTGATTCTCGTGCGATAAAACAAAATGAGGCATTTTTTGCTCTTCCAGGTCACACCATGCATGGTGATACCTATTGCGCACAAGCGATTGAAAATGGCGCAATTGTTATTGTTAGCGATCGTGAAGTTGTGCCATGTCCGGGGGTGGGGGTTGTAATAGTTGAAGACGTGCGCAAAGCCTATGCACAGGCCGCCGCTAAAACCTGTGGAGAGCAACCAGATATTTTAATAGGTGTAACTGGCACAAGTGGCAAGACTTCGGTTGTTTCATTCATTGCTCAAATATGGGAAGCTAATAATATTGTTGGCGCAAGCATTGGCACACTAGGTATTAGTGTTGGTGATAAATTAGTTGGTGGGGCATTAACAACACCAGATTCACTCTCGCTACATAAAAGTCTAGCATTGCTAAAAACTGGTGGCTGTAACCATGTTGCACTTGAAGCCTCAAGCCATGGTTTAGATCAACGCCGACTTGATGGAATAAAATTTAATGCGGTTGGCTTTACTAATCTAAGCCGTGATCATTTAGATTATCATGCAGATGAAGACGAATATAGAGAAGCAAAATTGCGCTTATTCCGTGATTTGCTTGATAGTGATGGTTATGCGGTGGTTAATTCTGATGATCCAGAGCATATGCCATTTATGTTTGCTGCACTTGATAGCGGTGCGACCTTGTTAACTGTTGGCACTGAGGGTGCATTTTTTGAAATTTCTGATGTCAAAGTTGAAGGGTTTGGCCAGCGTGTTACAGGTAAAATGGTTGGCGAACCAGCTAATTTTTTATTGCCATTAGTTGGTCGTTTTCAGGTTGATAATGCGGTTATGGCGGCCGCTTTAGCAACTCAATGTGGTGCTGATCCTGAAAAAACCCTAGAGGCATTAAATCATCTTAAGGGTGCGAAAGGTCGCCTTGAGCATGTTGGAGATAAAAATGGTGCGGCAATTTTTGTTGATTATGCGCATAAGCCTGCAGCACTCGAATTGGCAATTGAGGCTCTTAGGCCTTATGTTAAAAATAAACTTGTCGTGGTATTTGGCGCAGGTGGTGATAGAGATAAGGGCAAGCGCCCAATGATGGGTGAAATTGCCTCACGTTTAGCAGATAAGGTGATTATCACCGATGATAACCCACGCACAGAAGATGCTAGTGCTATTCGCAAAGAAATATTACAAAGTGCAAAAAATGCTGTTGAAATTGCTGGTAGAGAAGAAGCAATTAACAGCGCTATTGCTGACCTTGAAAAGGGTGATATTTTGCTAATTGCTGGAAAAGGGCATGAAGACTATCAAATTATTGGCACAAAAAGCCTGCCATTTTCAGATCATGAAGTAGTGAAATCTGCTTTAAAGGGATAGAAATTGAGCCTTTATACTATTGATGAAATTGCTAGAGCCACTGATGCGCAAATAGTAAATGTTAGCGCAAAAACCATTTCTTCAATTTCAATAGATTCTCGTGAAATTGAAGTGGGGGCGCTTTATGTTGCAATAAAGGGTGATAAATTTGATGGACATGATTTTGTAAAATCTGCAATTGAAAATGGTGCTGTTGCGGCGCTGGTTTCAAGCGATAAAGCACAAAAATTTGCAGGGTTGCCGCTAATCATTGTGCCTGATGCTCTTAAAGGTCTAGAAAATATTGCTAGATTTGCTCGCTCTCGCACAAAGGCAAAAATTATTGCTATCACGGGAAGTGCAGGTAAAACTTCGACAAAAGAGGCAATTAGAGAGGTTTTGCAAAATTTTGGAAAAACTCATGCTTCAATAAAAAGCTTTAATAATCATTGGGGTGTGCCTTTAATGTTGGCACGAATGGCAAAAGATACTGAATATGGTGTGTTTGAGCTTGGTATGAATCACGCTAATGAAATCACCCCGCTTAGTAGGTTAGTAAGACCAGATATTGCGATTATCACAAATGTTGCCCCAGCTCATTTAGAGCAGTTAGGATCGCTTGAAAATATCGCAAAGGCCAAGTCAGAAATTTTTGATGGTTTAGAAAAATCAGGTGTTGCGATAATAAATATCGATCATGAGCAGGCTAATATTTTGTTAGAAAGCGCAAAAAACGCAAATGTTAAAAAAATTATTTCCTATGGGTTTTCTGACAATGCAGATGTGCAAATAAGTGATGCTGTAGCTACAGATGTTGGAATGAAGGCGCTTGTTAACCTGCCAAATGAGCAGGTTAGTTTGGAAACAGCAAGCTTTGGCCGTCATAGAATTGCAAATGGAGTAGCAGCATTAATTGTAGCTGATGTTTTGAGATTAGACATTAAAACTGCCCTTAGAGCTATTTTTTATCATGAGCTATCAGATGGTAGGGGAGCTATATATTCTTTTGGTCAAAAAGATAACCCGCTTATTTTAATTGATGAAAGCTATAATGCGAACCCTCTTTCAATGCGTCTAGCGCTTGAGGTTTTTGCTGATTATCCTACCCCAAATGGCTCTAGAGTATTAATTTTGGGTGATATGTTAGAGTTAGGCGAGAGGTCAGGCGAATTACACGCTGCACTTAAGGAAGATATTTTAAAGGCCAATCCAGATGAAATATATTTGGTTGGAAAATCTATGCACTCACTTGCACTTATTATGGGATCGAAATTAGAAAATTACGCTAACAAAATAAACGATATCGAGAAAGATATATTAAAAGGCCTTGATTTTGGCGACCTTGTTATGGTCAAAGGGTCAAATGGCATTAAGCTTAGTGGATTAGTTGAGCTAATTAAGAAAGAATTTGCCAGCAATGGGAAGTAGCCAAAAGCCTAAAAAGCATAAGGGTAGAATTTAATGTTATATTATCTCTCACAATTTAGCGATGTTTTTGGCCCATTAAATGTTTTCCGGTTTTTGACATTTCGTACAGCTGGGGCAGTGATTACGGCGCTATTTTTTGTGTTTTTATTTGGCCCTAACATGATTAAATCTCTAAAAATCAAACAGGGTCGCGGCCAGCCAATTCGTGAAGATGGTCCAATCTCTCATTTGTTGACCAAGCAAGGCACACCAACCATGGGCGGCCTAATGATACTTGGCGGCTTTGTTTCGGCAACTCTATTGTGGGCTAATCTATTAAATCCCTATGTTTGGATTGTTTTATTAGTTACTGTAGGATTTGGTGCAATTGGCTTTTACGATGACTATTTAAAAGTCTCCCGCTCGGCCAATAAGGGTTTTAGTGGCAGGTATCGTTTAGCAATTGAGGTTGTAATTGCTGCAATTGCAGTGTTTTTCATTGCTCAATTAAGTGAGCCAGAAGTGGCAAATTCAGTTTTTGTTCCATTCATAAAAGATTGGGCAATAGATTTGGGCTGGTTCTTTGTTGCTTTTGGCGCTTTTGTGATTGTAGCTGCGGGTAATGGAGTGAATTTAACTGACGGTCTTGATGGTTTAGCAATTGTTCCAGTAATGATTGCTGCCTCTTGTTTTGGTCTAATTGCATATTTGGTAGGAAATCAGGTTTTTTCTGATTATTTGCTAATAAATTTTGTTCCTGGAACAGGTGAATTAGCAGTTGTTTGCGGTGCTTTGATTGGTGCTGGCATGGGGTTTTTATGGTTTAATGCACCGCCTGCGCAAATTTTTATGGGTGATACAGGTTCTCTTTCACTAGGTGGCGCATTGGGGGCAATTGCCGTTGCAACAAAGCATGAAATAGTTTTGGCAATAATTGGCGGACTATTTGTTCTAGAAACTGTTTCAGTAATAGTGCAGGTGATTTCGTTTAAATTAACAGGCAAGCGAGTGTTTAAAATGGCACCAATCCATCACCATTTTGAGCAAATCGGCTGGAGCGAAAGCCAGATTGTTATTCGTTTTTGGATTATAGCTGTGGTATTAGCACTTATCGGCCTATCCTCCCTTAAACTACGCTAGATTGATTTTCCTTAGCCTATTATCGTCGCTAGTTATTTATCAAAGACGAGTGGTCTTAGCTAAATAATTACCTTGATTCTAAACAAAGGAAAACCAATTTAAAACTTCTGTATGTCTTTGGGGTTTTGTTTTAAAAGAGCAGAAGTCTTTCCGCACAAAATGTTTACTATCAAATAATATATTCGGCATTAACTGGGTTGCCACGTCGGCTTGGCCTCCTCGCAAAGATGAATGAGGATTATTACTGCCTTCCACTATTTATGCTAAAATATTTTAATCACCTCATTTATTCAATAGCCTCTTAACTATCTTGGTGTAATTATTTCATATGTTTTCACGTGAGAAAAAAACTCCGCTTGCCGAATGGTGGTGGACAATTGATAGGCAAATACTTGGCGCATTGATTTTATTGCTTGCGGCGGGGGTTGCTTTGTCTTTTGCTGCCTCTCCTGCTGTTGCTGAGAGAATTGGCAAGTCTTCGTGGCATTTTATTTTTAGGCATTTATTTTTCTTAATTCCAACTATCATTGTTTTAATTGCTACATCTTTTGCAACGCCGCGTTTGGCTAGATTTGCAGCGCTTATTATGCTTATTGGCTCTTTAGGGCTTTTGATATTAACGCCATTCATTGGCTATGAGGCAAATGGGGCAAAGCGCTGGATTTTGATATTTGGACAATCTATTCAACCCTCAGAATTTGTAAAACCTGCTTTTGCGATAATTGCAGCTTGGTTGATTGCCCAAAAATTACAATATGGCAATGTGCCTGGCGTGCTATTAGCTAGCTTATTGATGGTAATAATAATTATCCCAATGTTATTGCAGCCAGATATTGGGCAGACATTTTTGATTTTAGCTACTTGGTCGGCTTTAGTGTTTTTATCTGGTGTTTCTTTATGGATTGTTCTTATTTTATTTGGTGGAATTGTTAGTTTTAGTTTTGCTGCATATTTATTTTTTCCGCATGTTACAACACGCTTTAATAGCTTTATCGATTCTTTTTTAAATCCAGCAAGTGGCGCTAGTTATCAGGTAGAAAAAGCAATGCGCTCTTTAATGGAGGGTGGCTGGTTTGGTCGTGGCCCAGGGGAAGCAATAGCAAAAAGATATTTACCAGATGCACATGCTGATTATGTTTTTGCGGCGGCGGCTGGTGAATTTGGGATTTTATTTTGCATCCTTTTGGTTGTTTTGATCAGCTTCATTGTTTTGAAATCGCTAAATAACGCCATGAAACAAAAAAGCCTGTTTGCAAGATTAGCGGCAAGTGCTATTGCGGTTCAATTTGCTATGCAATCAATTATCAATTTAGCGGTGAATCTAAATCTTATGCCGCCAAAGGGAATGACTTTGCCATTTGTTTCTTATGGTGGCACATCTATGGTTGCGATTGCTTTTGGAATGGGTCTAATGCTTGCATTAACTCGCAAAAACCCGCAAGAAAGCTTAAAAACTAGTTTACCTACAAATCGAAGTGAATAAAATGAGCAAATTTGTTTTAATAGCTGGAGGCACAGGGGGGCATTTATTTCCTGCAATGGCGCTGGCTCAAGAATTGCGCCGCCGTGGTCATGAAATATATTTAATGAGTGATGGGCGGGTAGGTGAATATGGTAAAAGATTTCCAGCAAAAGAAATTATTGTAATACCATCAGCAACGCCCTCCATATCAAACCCAATAAAATTTATTAAGGCTGGTTTTATTATTGTTGGTGGAATTTTTTTAGCCCTAAAAAAGCTAAAACAAATAAAGCCTGATGTTGTGATTGGTTTTGGCGGCTATCCTGTTTTTCCACCATTTTTAGCTGCCTCTTTATTAAGAATCCCAGGAGTTTTGCATGAGCAGAATGCCGTGCTTGGCAGAGCAAATAGAGCCTTGGCGCGGTTTGCTAAAGAGTTGGCTTTAAGCTTTGAAATAACTTCATTTGCAGATAAAATTGCTATTGCGCAAACCGTTACAGGTAATCCAATTCGTGATAGTGTGCGCCAAGTTGCGAATGAAATTGCTTATTCAAAATTAAGAGATAAAGATAAAATTCGCCTATTGGTATTTGGTGGATCACAAGGGGCAAGAGTATTTTCTGATATTGTGCCTTTGGCAATTGCAAATTTGCCTAAGGATATGCGTAAGCGTTTGGATATTGTTCAGCAATGTAGAGAAGAAGATTTAGAGCGGGTTGCAAATGCTTATCGAGGGGCTAAAGTTAATGTTGAATTAGCTACTTTTTTTAATGATTTACCCGAACGTATGGCGCAAAGTCATTTGGTCATTTGCCGCTCTGGAGCATCAAGTGTTGCAGAATTAACGGCGCTTGGAATCCCATCTATTTTAATTCCATTACCTGGATCACTTGATGGCGATCAGGCAAATAATGCGGCATTTTTAGAAGCAAGCGAGGGTGGTTGGTTATTAGAGCAAGCCACGCTTTCACCGCAATCACTTGCCAAAAGCTTAAAAGAATTATTCGAGCAGCCTGAATTATTAGATGAGGCGGCGCAAAAAGCAAAATCTCTTGGTCAGCCAAAAGCCGTTGAAAAACTAGCAAATTTGGCACAAAAATATGTAAAAGTTTCAAAATAAGGAATATGATTTTATGAAGATGCCGCGTGATATTGGATCGGTTCATTTTATTGGAATTGGCGGAATTGGCATGAGTGGAATTGCTGAAATTCTGCACGGGCAGGGCTATAAGGTTCGTGGGTCTGATATGTCGCTTAGTGCTAATGTTCAGCGTTTGCTTGATATGGGTATTGAGGTGGTTATTGGCCAAAAGGCAGATAACCTTAAAGATAGTGAAGTTGTTGTTATTTCTTCGGCAATAAAAAAAGATAACTTTGAGTTAAGGGCGGCTCGCTCACGCGGTTTGCCTGTGGTGCGCCGTGCTGAAATGCTGGCCGAAATTATGCGGTTTAAAAATGCCATCGCCATTGGCGGCACGCATGGCAAAACCACTACCACCTCTTTGGTTTCTGCGCTGCTTGATGCGGGCAATCTTGATCCAACAGTTATCAATGGCGGCATTATCAATGCTTATGGCACAAATGCGCGCGAGGGAGCAGGCGATTGGATGGTAGTTGAGGCTGATGAAAGTGATGGCACTTTTGTTAAATTGCCAGCTGATGTTGCGGTGGTTACAAATATTGATCCTGAACATCTTGATTATTACGGCAGTTTTGATGAACTAAAAAAGGCTTTTATTACTTTTGTTGAAAATGTGCCTTTTTATGGCTTTGCAGTTATGTGCCTAGATCACCCGGAAGTTCAGGCCTTAGTTGGTGAAATTCAAGATAGGCGGGTTGTTACTTATGGGCAGAACCAGCAGGCAGATGTGCGGCTTTGTGACTTAAAAAATAATAATGGAGTTTCTCGTTTCTCGATTGAAATTCGAGATAGAATTAGCAAAATCGAGAAAAGAATTGATAATCTTGAATTGCCAATGCCAGGGCTTCATAATGCGATGAATGCAACTGCGGCAATTGCGGTTGCTATTCAACTTGAAATTAGTGAAGAAAATATTCGTTTGGGTCTGAAGAATTTTGCAGGAGTTAATCGTCGTTTCACTAGAGTTGGTGAGGTGAATGGTATTACTATTATTGATGATTATGGCCATCACCCAGTAGAGATTACTTCGGTGCTTAGTGCTGCGCGCCAATCTACAAAACGCAATGTTATTGCGATAGTTCAGCCACATAGATATTCACGCCTAGATGGTTTGTTTGATGATTTTTCTGCCTGTTTTAATGATGCTGATATGGTGATTGTTGCACCAGTTTTTGCAGCAGGTGAAAAACCAATAAAGGGCAGGGGGTATAGAGAGTTAGTTCGTAATATTCGTGCGCTTGGCCATCGTGATGTAATGGCAATAGATGAACATAATGAAATTGCCTCAATAATTGCTAAAAGTGCGAAATCTGGTGATTATGTAGTGTTTCTTGGTGCTGGAAATATCACGCAATGGGCTATGGATTTACCAAAACAATTGTCAGCAATTATGGGTGAGAAAAAATAATGAGCGATATAGATTTATTATCGAAATTAGGAGGCTGGGTGAATGATGTGCGCGGTCGCTTAACTCCAAATCAGCTAATGTCTGAAATTACTTGGTTTCGTGTTGGTGGGCCTGTGCAGCTTTTATTTCAGCCAGCTGATGAAGAAGATTTGGCGTTTTTTCTTAAGAATCTTGATGAAGAAATAAAAGTTACTGTTATTGGTATGGGATCAAACTTGCTTATTCGTGATGGTGGGCTTGATGGTGTGGTAATTAAACTCTCAGCACGAGGTTTTGGCGCTATTGATATTCTGCCAAATCATCGTTTAAGGGTTGGTGCTGCAAATCCTGATGTAAGGGTTGCAAAAGCTGCCGCTGATGCTGGAATAGATGGGTTAACTTTTTATCGAGGAATTCCAGGTGGAATTGGCGGCGCTCTTTATATGAATGCTGGCTGCTATGGCTTTGAAACACGCGATAGAATGGTTGAATTGCGTGGTGTGAAGCGTAATGGCGAAGTCATCACCTTAAGCAATGATGATATGGGCTATAAATATAGAAAGTCAAATGCGCCACAGGGAGTTATTTTCACCTCTGTTATCTATCAGGGATTTGCAGGTGATAGCGCTGAAATAAATGAAAGAATGAAGCAGATTACTGATAAACGAGAGGGGTCGCAACCTATTAAATCTCGCACTGGCGGCTCGACCTTTAAAAACCCTGAGGGGCATTCTAGTTGGAAATTGATTGATGAAGCTGGTTGTCGAGGTCTGAAAATCGGCAATGCGCAAATTTCTGAACTTCATTGCAATTTCCTGCTTAATCTTGGTGATGCTCGCGCTTATGATATTGAGTTGCTTGGGGAAACTGTTCGCAATCGTGTGCGTAAAAAATCTGGTATAGAGTTGCAATGGGAAATACGACGAATGGGAAACTTTGTGCAGGATAAGCAAGTTTGTCAGTTTTTAGACGGTGATGTTTTTACAGGCAAGGTGTAGATGGATGGCGTTGGAGTGGAAGCAAAAATGGTAAAAAAAGTTGCACTTCTTATGGGTGGTCTTTCAGTTGAGCGCGAGGTTTCGCTAAGCTCTGGTAAGGCTTGTGCTAATGCTCTGCGTGAAATTGGTCATGAAGTGATTGAAATTGATGTTGATAAAGATATTGCTGCAAAACTAAAGTCGATAGAGCCTGATGTTGTTTTTAATGCTTTGCATGGCAGATTTGGTGAAGATGGTACAATTCAAGGATTGTTAGAAATTCTTGAAATCCCTTATACTCATTCTGGCGTGTTATCTTCTGCTTTAGCTATGGATAAGCATCAATCAAAAATTATGTTTAAGGCAAATGGAATTCCAGTGGCGGATCATATCATTGCCAATAGAGCAGAAATTGCTACTAAACATATAATGACACCTCCCTATGTGATTAAGCCGGTTTGTGAGGGCTCTAGTGTTGGGATTTTTTTAGTTAAAGAGGAGCAAGACCACCCAGTGCAGGAAATCCTTAGTGCTGATTGGCGCGGTGGGGAGGAATTGATGGTTGAGCGTTTTGTGCCTGGGCGCGAGTTAACCTGTGCGGTGATGGGAAACGTGGCATTAGGTGTTATAGAAATTACTACCGACTTGCATTTTTATAATTATGCAGCGAAATATGAGAAACAGGGATCTGAGCATATTATTCCTGCGCAACTTTCGCAAAAAGTCTATGAAAAAGTTCAACAATTAAGTCTAAAGGCTCATAAAGCGCTTGGTTGCAAGGGTGTTACGCGCGCTGATTTTCGCTTTAATGATTATGCTAATAATGATGGCGATCTTATTTGTTTAGAAATAAATACCCAGCCTGGCATGACGCAAACCTCTTTAGTTCCAGAAATAGCAGCACATGCTGGGCATGATTTTGTTGAAACAGTTGCTTGGATTTTGGAGGACGCGAGTTGCAACAGGTAAATAAAACAGGCAACAGCCAGTCTACTGCGTCAAAACAAGAAGCCATTTCTCATTCACACTCTCGCAAAAAAAACTCCCCTGTTGTTTCTGGGATCAATCAGTTCTGGGTTTTACACCGTAAGCTAATTAAGCTTGTTTTTATTGCTCTTATGCTTTTGATCGCGGTTATCTTTACCTTTCAAATGCGTGATGTTATCATTAAATCTAGCTCTACTATTGGTATGTTTATTAGTGAAAAACTTGTAAGTCTTGGATTTGGAATAGAAGAAATTTCAATTACAGGCCAGTTTCTAACTAATGAGAGTGATGTTATTAAATCTCTTGAGTTGGATGATAATATATCAATCATTACATTTGATGTAGCTGACGCACGGGATAGAATAACGCAATTGCCATCTGTTGCCTCTGTAACAATCCGCAAATCTTATCCATCAAAAATTGTTATAAGTTTGGTTGAAAAAAAGCCAATCGCACGTTGGCGGGTGAGTGGGCAGACTTATGTTATTGATTTAATTGGTGATAGAATTGCAACCTCGCTTGCTGGAGCAGATGAAAATCTATTGTTGGTGATTGGTAAGGGTGCAAATGACGATGCAAATAATATTGTCAATGCACTTAGCGCTTATCCTAAATTAAACGATGGTCTTGTAGCAGTTTCTAGAATTGCAGATAGGCGTTGGGACTTAATATATAAAAATGGCCTAAGGGTTCAGCTTCCTGAATATGATGTTGCTTTGGCGCTTGAAAAACTTTTGGACTATCAAGTTAAATATTCATTATTTGATCGTGATATATCTTTAATTGATCTTCGTGTGCATGATGAGCTGGTGGTTCGTCTAATAGAGCATGATAAACAAGATGAAAATGCGGTGCAGGCAAATTAAAATATTGAGTGAATTGAGAATAAAATGATTAGTAATGCAATGACAGCAAGACTTAAGCCAGTGCAACCTGCTCAAGTAAGATTAGTGTCAGTAATTGATATTGGCTCGAGCAAGATCAGTTGTATTGTGGCGCGTTTAACACCTCGAGCGCAGGGACGCTCATTAAAGGGACGCTCGCATGCAACGCAGGTGCTGGGGTTTGGTTATGGCCAGGCAATGGGAATAAAAAACGGCATTATTACGGATCTTGATTTAGCAGAAAAATCAATCCGCGCTGTTTTGAGTATGGCTGAAAAGCAGGCTGGATTAACAATTGAATCTATCATTGTTAATGTCAGTGCTGGTGAGTTAGGGTCACAGGCTTTTAGCGCTTCTGTTTCTCTTGGGGGGCAAGAGGTTGAAAAGGCTGATCTGGCAAAGGTTTTGAAATCAGTGAATGAGGTTAGCGTAAAAAAAGATCGCTCAATTATCCATGCTATACCTATTGGCTTCTCTCTTGATGGACAGCGTGGTGTGCTTGAGCCGATTGGTATGGTTGGTGAAAGCTTGGGTGTTGATGTTGTGGTGATTAGTGCAAAGACTTTGCCAATGCGTAATATTGAGCTGGCTTTAAATCATTGTCACATTCAAGTGCAGGCATTCATTGCAACTCCTTATGCCAGTGCGCTTTCGACCTTAGTTGATGATGAGGCGCAATTGGGCGTTGCATGCGTTGACTTTGGCGGGGCTACAACTAGTGTTAGCGTATTTAATGAAGGTAAATTAGTATATTGCGATTCAATTCCTATGGGGGGGGATAATATCAGCTTAGAAATTGCTCGCGCACTATCAATAAGTATTGAAGATGCAGAACGTATTAAAACTATTTATGCCTCTGTGTTGCCTGGGCAGGCTGATGAGCGTGAGTTAATTGCAATAACGCCGATAGGGGCAAGCGAAGGCGAAGCGCCAAATGCAATAACTAGAGCAACTTTAAATAGAATAGTGCGCCCGATGGTTGAGAAAATTTTAGAGGCTGTTCGTGATCGCATGATTTTTGCCTCAATGATGGATGTCTCGGGTAGAAGATTTGTGCTTACAGGGGGGGCAAGTGAGTTAACGGGTCTGTCTGAATTAGCAAGACGAATATTGTCTCGTCATGTCAGAATGGGTCGTCCGCTTGGCATTGCTAGCCTTCCAGAGGAAGCAAAGGGGTCAGCTTTTGCAACAATTGCAGGAATGTTGATTTATCCGCAAATTTGCCAACACGAATATATTGCGCCAAATGTTGCTAGTGTTTTTGGTGGTAGCAGAGGGTATTTTTCTCGAATTGGCAATTGGTTATATAGTAACTTTAATAAATCAAATTAAATAAAATATAATATTTATGGTTTCTTCTGGTTAATAAAATTAGGCGATTTGTGCTAAAAAAGTAACTTTGTTAACAAAATCATTAAAATTGTTAGCTTTGGATTAACGAATTTGGGGGTAAATTGCTGCCTAAACAGCGCTTCCCAAAGGGGTAAACCAATGACTATAAATCTTACAATTCCTAATGTCCAAGAACTTAAGCCGCGTATCACCGTATTTGGTGTAGGTGGAGCTGGGGGTAATGCCGTAAATAATATGATTGAATCTGGTCTAGAGGGGGTTGAATTTGTTGTTGCAAATACCGATGCTCAAGCACTTGCTTTGTCCAAAGCTCAACGCATTATTCAACTAGGCGTTACTGTTACTGAAGGGTTGGGCGCTGGCTCGCATCCAGAGGTTGGGCGTGCAGCAGCTGAAGAAAGCTTTGATGAGATTAACGATCATCTAAGTGGTTCTCATATGGTGTTTATTACTGCCGGCATGGGTGGCGGAACTGGCACAGGGGCTGCGCCAGTAGTTGCAAGAGCTGCGCGTGAGCAGGGCATATTAACTGTCGGTGTTGTTACTAAGCCATTTCAGTTTGAAGGAAATCGCCGTATGCGTCTTGCCGATGATGGTATTGATGAGTTGCACCGCCATGTTGATACATTGATTGTTATTCCAAACCAAAATCTATTTAGAGTAGCTAATGAAAAGACAACTTTTGCAGATGCGTTTGGCATGGCTGATGAAGTGCTTTATTCTGGTGTTGCCTGTATTACCGACTTGATGGTTAAAGAGGGTATTATTAATCTTGATTTTGCTGATGTTCGCTCAGTTATGCGTGGAATGGGTAAAGCGATGATGGGGACTGGTGAAGCAACTGGTGAAGATCGCGCTCGTCATGCAGCAGAAGCGGCTATTGCAAATCCATTGCTTGATGATGTTTCAATGCAGGGTGCGCGTGGTTTGCTAGTTTCTATAACTGGTGGACAAGACCTAACGTTACATGAAGTTGAAGAGGCCACTAGCAGAATTCGTGAAGAAGTTGATGGCGATGCTAATATTATTTTTGGAGCCACTTATGATGAAAGGCTTGATGGTGCGATTCGTGTTTCAGTTGTAGCTACTGGCACAGATGCATCTATGGTGCAGGCGATGGATCCTGTGCAACCTAATATTGAGCGTGTAATTAGTGTTGATAGTATAGCAAGAGTAGATAATCAAGTTGAGAGCGCTGTAGCGGAGGCTATTGTTGAAAGCTCAACAAATAAAATTGCACAGGAAGCTGTATCGAAGGCATATGAAAATGATGATGTTGTGGTTGAGCCTTATGTGCCAAGCTCCACAACATCAAAGCCTATTGATGAAATGCCAGTTATGCAAGAAGCAGAGATGCCAAAGGTTCATATTCCATCAAAACCAGCTCGTCCTGAAGCAACTAGAGTTATGCCAAGATCACAAGGGCATAATCACATGGCAGAGAAGAATG
>JALSJY010000146.1 GCA_026989045.1 Hyphomicrobiales bacterium
TGATCCAAATTCATCAGCCCTTTCACAAGCAAAGAGAAAGGCATATTTCAGATTACTATCAGTTAGAAATATTTTGATAACAAATGGCCTACTTGGTAACAATCTCACGGTGAATGTAAGACCTGCGCAAAATAAAGAGGATAATAAGCAAGTAAGAGTTTTTGTAAAATAAGGTGTTTTTTTGTAAATATTAACTAAATCAGCAAGCTTTAATGTCAAATTGTCGACTAAATATGTTTATGGATTAGCTAAAAGCTAATTAAGTGATTAAAACTAGCGGACTAAGTGATGAAAAAATTTGTTCATACCCCTCTAATTAGAATGAGTGTAGTTTTTGGCATTCTAATACTTCTTTCTATTTGGCAAATTGACTTTATTATTTCTGCTGTGTCATCAAATGTGGTGCTTAATCTTACTATTTTTGGAGTATTTTTCTTTGGCGTCTTACTAGTTTTCCGCTCTATTCTCACACTTCGCAATGAGGGTTTAGCTTTGCAATATTTGCAAGAAGCCTATGATGATGAAATGGTAGCAAAACGTGGCGTGCAAACCGATAAAATGTGGAAACATTATCGCTGCAATGAAATGGCCACTGTTTTTAAAAAGCCAGATGTGTTGGGGCCGGCCTTTCAACTAATGAATGAAGAGTTGGCAAGAAATAAAGATATAAACCTTTCACCTGCCACCATGCAAACCTTAATAGATGCAATTGACATGAAATTGCAGGATCGCAAAGCTCTAACGCAATATGTTTCTGGTATTTTGGTTTTACTTGGCTTAATCGGAACATTTTTAGGTTTGATGTTAACTCTGGCCTCTATTGGTGATATTCTTGCTGCACTTGATTTAAGCTCAGGTGATCCAACAACAGCAATTGCTTTGCTGATGGCTAAATTGCAAATTCCACTTCAGGGCATGGCTGTTGGCTTTTCTTCATCACTTTTTGGTCTGGTGACCTCCTTGGTGCTTTCACTAATGGTACGCTTTTCTGCAATGGGTTTTTCTGAATTTGTATCAAATTTTGAGGGTTGGCTATCAACAATTGTTGAAATTGAACCAGGTAGTAGCATGGGGGTAAAAAATAGTGCCAGTGCTGCTGGACATGGTGCAATGCTGGAAGAAAAACGCCTCTCCTTGGTTATGCGTGCAGCAAGGATTTCTGTTGCTTCAAACAAAAGACATAATGACAAACTCAACCAGCTTACAAGCTCTGTAAATGCTTTAAGCGAAAATGCTCGCACTCAACATAATGCACTTAATGAATTGATTGGCACATCACGTCAAATGTATGAGCAGAATCAATTGCTTGGATCTGCAATGGCAAAAACAATTGATACTATTAAGTTAATATCCGCCAACCAAGAAATAAAAGATGAGGTTTTACAAGCAACTGGTGCCATGGCAAGAAACCTAGAAATGCGCGATAAAAATATGGCTGAAAAGCTTGTGAAACTGGATGAACAATTATCTCGTTTTGAATTGGCTCAACCAATGGTGCAAGATGAAAGTCAGCAGAAAACAAGTGAAGATGCTTATGATCTGTTAGAGGAGATAAAATCCTCACTTAGAGATGGGGATATGGCCTCGCTACATTCTAACTTTAAAGATATTGCTGTTGATAAAAACGTAGTAGCAAAAAGCAATAGAGATAAAAAACAACAGATGCCCAGCAAAGTATAAAAAATAATTTCAAACTTTAAAGGTAAGAGTTATTAAAGAGAGACAATATGCAAACACACAGCTCCAACGTAAAATATAAATCAACTCAACACTCTTTTGAAGAAACAAGAATTACTTCGAATAGCAAGCAAGCTGAATTATTACAAAAGCGTTTGAAAAAAGATCAAGAGAAAAATGCCCATAAAAGAGCCTTTGAAAGGCATGCTGTTTTTGCAGTTGCTAGTATGATTCTTCATAATAATTCGCAAGAAATTGAGGGTGTAATTGCTGAAATTTCTCAGGGAGGGTTGCGCTTTCGCCCCGCCTCTTTATTTTTGCTTGAGCGCAATTCAGAGCGTATTTCAATTATTATTGATGATATAAATGTTGCGGGAATAATTCGCGCATCTCGTGCAGATGGGTATGGCGTGCAATTGCTTGATGAAATCAACCCAAGCGAGTTAGCTTATATTTTACGAAATTATAAGGCACAAAATTAAAACCTGCCTAGCCTCAACTTTATAAAAGTCTAGCCTCAACTTTATATAATATGCTAAAGATGTTTTTTATACTATTGGGGGAAGAGGGCTTTGAACAAAATTATAGCCAGAGACATTTTAAAAAACTCAAAAGCTTTAGATGAAAACAAACCTTTATCTTGGCATGAACCAACAAAAGATTTCACTGATAATCAATGGTATTTTTATCAAGCCCGTCACACAGTATATTTTACTGCTTTTTCCAATGATAATATCACTATAAAAACTTTAGAAAATATCGCCAAAAACCTAGTTGAGCTCGCCCCTCAACTTTTAGCAGGATTTGACAATAACGATAATGGAAAAAATTTCCCTACAGAAATTTTACAACAAATTTGCTCAATAAAGACAGTTGAAAGCCTTAAAGACTATCCTGATAAGTGGAATATTGAGGGAAGTGAAGTTTTTTCTTCAGCAAATCTACCTTTATTTCGCATTAAATGTGTAGTGAAGAAAAATAGCTCTGATGGTGAACATAAAGCAATGATTTTGATATTATCTACTCATGCTTTGATTGAAGGGGCAGATGTTTCACTTTTAACAAGCTCAAAAAAGACTATTGTCAATGATGATAGAGCTAAAAATACTGCTTTTTTAACTAAGGCTTATTATAAATTTATTGCTTTGTTTATTGCTCCATTACAGGTGTTAGCCGCTGCAATTTTAGTACCAAAAACACATGACAAAGCTTTTAAAACACTTGTTGTTGAACATACAAAATTACGCTCTATAGCAAGGTCTCTTGGTGTTTCTCGTCGCGCTTTAATGTTTGCACTTGTAGCTTATGGATTAAATAATGGCGGCAAAGGCTTTTCAAAAAGAGTAGTTTCAATAGTATATGCAGATATGGATAGAGTTAGAGATTATAAGGTAAATTCTGACTTTTTTAAATTTCATGCAATGACTGTAAAATTTAAAGTGAAGCAAAATTTTGTAGAGTTTGTTCAAGGGGCTGAAAAAGCACTTAAAAAAGTTGAATTTAAAAACCCTAGCTCCTCGCAAGATTTTTTTGATGCAATATTTTCTGTGCATCGCTTTATGAAAAAATATATTCCTTTTATATATTCTGAAAAAACATTTCGTTTCAATGCTGGCTTCGATTTAAACTTATCACTAACATCACCACAGCGTTTAAATGGCGATTTCACAAAATTATTTGTTGAACCTGTTTATTGCGGAGCATTTAATCCAGGTCTCAATGTTTGTGTATTTATACCAGGCCGCACAAAAACCAGTTTTAATTTTGCAATGTCAAAACATCATTTAAAAAATGTTGCAAAGATAGAAAGTCTGCTGGAGCAATTAGATTTAAATACAAAATAATTCTATCATTTTTTAATCATTATGCTATGGCATCAATAGTAAAATTTGAGTAAAGGTAAAATTATGACAATTAGAATGCATAAGGGTGATCTGGCAGATTTGTCACACTATAAATCTTCAATAGCTATCGATACTGAAACAATGGGCTTACAAACCAAGCGCGATAGGCTTTGTGTTGTGCAGCTATCGTGTGGTGATGGCAGTGCAGATATTGTGCAGATTGAGAAGGGACAGACATCAGCACCGAATTTGCAAAAACTATTAAACGACAAATCAAAGACAAAAATTTTTCACTTTGCCCGCTTTGATATGGCTGCCCTGCAAAATAGATTCGGCACAATTGTTGGTCCTGTTTACTGCACAAAAATTGCCTCAAAACTCGCCCGCACTTATACCGATCGCCATGGCTTAAAAGACCTTAGTCGCGAATTACTTGGTATTGATATTTCAAAATCCCAACAAAGTTCTGATTGGGGGGCTGATGAATTAAGCGTTGCACAACAAAAATATGCTGCCTCAGATGTGCTGTATTTGCATGATATTAAACGCCATCTTGATAAAATGCTTAAACGTGAGGGGCGTGAAATATTAGCGCAAAAATCTTTTGAGTTTCTTGAAACTCGAGTTGCGCTTGATTTAGCTGGCTGGCCAGAAATGGATATTTTTGCTCATAGCTAGTAAAGGTCATAAGCGGTTATTAAAAGGAGATTGGTGAAATATGGATGCAAATACCAAGCCTATTTCACTTTATAACAGGTTGATTTGGCGCAATAGATTTATTGCAACTTTGCGTATTCTTGTGCCAATTTTCGGATTAATTATTTTTGCTTTTTTACTGTTGAATATTATTATTGCCAATATTGGTGATGACATTAAAATATCTGGCATTAGAATTGAGCGGGATTTAATAATCATTGAAGCGCCGCAATATTCCGGCATTATGGGTAATGGTGTTAGCTATAATATTACTGCAAAAGCAGCAAGCACAGCTGTTGGAGATGGTGATTCTTATGACTTAAGTGATGCAAGGTTTGATATGTTACGCCCAGATGGCTTAAGCGTTATAGCAACGGCTAAACAAGCCAATTACAACCTTATTGAGCAGGTCGTAAAAGTAGAAGATGAGATGATTGTCAATGATAGCCGTGGTATAAAATCACGTTTACATGATGTGATAATAGATTGGGACACTCAGATTTTAGATGCAAGAGATAATGTTGAGATAATTTTTTCTGATGGCTCAATATTAAAGTCTAAAACACTGGTTTATGATATGCAGAGCCAAGTTTGGAAATTTAATCAAGTTCAGCTTACCATATTTAATAATGAAGAATAATTATAGAAATTTGGAGAAATCAATATGAACCTAACAAAATATAGCACCATCATATTGATGCTTATTTCAGGCTTTCTTTTTACCCTTAGCAATATGGCTATAGCTGAAGAGGTTAATATTACCTCTGATCAGTTTATAGTTGATGAGAATGTTTCAAATGCTATATTTGAAGGCAATGTGATTGTTAAACAGCCAGATTTTACTTTATGGGCAGATAAAATAATTGTAATATATGGTGAGAATGGCCCATCTGATCTGAAATCATTTGAAGCTATAGGCAATGTAATAATAGAACAGCCAGAGCAAAGAGCTAGTTCTGATCGAGGAGTTTACGATCCAAAGACAAAAATTCTTACTCTTTATGATAATGTGAAAGTTACAAATGATAGTGGAGTTATCACTGGTGAGGAGTTGATTGTAAATATTGCTACAGGGGTATCAAAATTTCCTACGCAATCTGGTGGCGGGCGTGTAACGGCAATATTCTCGCAATAAAAATCTCTTTAGGATTAGAATAAGTGGTAAATGAAATAGATCAAACTGGCTGGTTAATAGCGCATGGACTTGCTAAATCTTTTGGCAAAAAAACAGTTGTGCGCAATGTTTCTATTGCACTTCAATGTGGGGAAACTGTTGGCCTTTTAGGGCCAAATGGAGCCGGAAAAACTACAGTTTTTACAATGATTATGGGTTTGGTAAAACCAGATAAAGGCAAGGTGCTTATTGAGGGGTTGGACTGCACCAGACTGCCATTATTTCAACGTGGGCGATTAGGCCTTGGCTATTTACCGCAAGAGCCTTCAATTTTTCGTGGCTTAAGCGCAAAAGATAATATTCTGGCAGTGCTAGAGGGGCATATAAAGAATAAGAAAGAACGAAAACGCCGACTTAAAGAATTGATGGAGGAATTTTCTATTTCTCATTTAGCAAATAATAATGCCTTAGCATTATCTGGCGGAGAGCGCCGAAGGGTAGAAATTGCCCGTGCTTTGGCAAGCGATCCTAAATTTATGTTGCTTGATGAGCCTTTTGCTGGGGTTGACCCAATTGCCGTTGCTGAAATTCAGGGGCTGGTGCGCCAATTAACCAAACGAGGCATAGGCGTGTTAATAACCGACCATTCGGTGCGTGAAACCCTTGGCCTTGTTGATAGGGCTTATCTTATTAACGATGGTAAAGTGATAATACAAGGAACACCACAAACCATCGCTAATGACGAAAAAGCACGCAAAGTCTATCTAGGTGAAGATTTTACTCTTTAGCTTCTAAGTTCACCACCAGTTGTTTTTTCAACCGCCTTTATCACCGATGCACAAACCGCTTCAATTTCTTCGTCAGTCATAGTTTTGTCTTTTGGCTGGATACTAACCTCAATCGCTATTGATTTTTTGCCCTCTCCCACATGCTCACCCTCAAATACATCAAAAATATTAACCCCAGTGATAAGCGACTTATTGGCGCTTTTGGCCGCCTTGATAAGGCTGGCTGCTGGAATGTCTTTTTCAATTACAAAAGCAAAATCTCGAGTTAATGACATTAGATCAGAAAGCGCAATTGCTGGCTTGCTTTTAGTAGCCTTTTTACGCTGTGCAGGAAGCGCATCAAGATCAATCTCAAAAGCCATAATTGGCCCACTCAAATCCATTTCCTCAAGCAAAGCTGGGTGAATTTCACCAAACCAGCCTAAAATCAATTTTGGCCCAAGCTGAACTCTGCCAGCTCGCCCTGGGTGCGCCCAAGATGCAGGCTCAGCAATGATTTGCGCCTTGTCTATATCCTGTCCTAAAACATCAAAAAGCGCCGCCATATCTGCTTTAATATCAAACACATCAACTTTTTTTGCACCATTGCGCCAATGCCGGCCAGAACCATTTATATTGGCAGTTCCAGTGCGAATGGCACTTGCATAAGTATGCTGGCCTTTTGCCTCATCAGAGAGAAAAATCTGCCCGACTTCAAACATTGCAATATCAGCAAAGCCACGATTTGCATTGCGTGAAGCCGCCGCCAGTAAACCTGGTAAAAGTGAGGGGCGCATATCGCTCATATCTTGTGAAATAGCATTTGCTAGACGTAAAGATTTATCTCCACCGCCAAAGCGGATTGCCTCATCTTTTGAGATGAAAGAATAATTTATTGCTTCATTAAAACCACGAGTTGCCAACGCACGGCGAGCTAGGCGACGGCGGTTTTGGATTTGCGTGAGCATTTTTTTTGCTACACCTGATAAAGATGGCAATGGCTCAACAGGGACTTTATCAACCCCCACGATACGCATTATTTCTTCAACAATATCTGCCTTCATTGTTACATCTGGTCGCCAAGATGGGACAGCAATTTTTACAATATCGCCAGTGCCAGAAAGCCAAAAGCCAAGCCTTGTTAAAATAACTTTTATTTCTGCCAATGGCACTTTTAAGCCTGTAAGTCGCTCAATTTCAGAAATTGGAAAATCAATAATTTTCTCATCTGGTAATTTTTCACCAACTATATTGGTTTCACATGGCTCACCACCACAAATTTCTAATATTAGTTTGCTTGCTAACTCAATGCCTAGGCGGGTTGAGTTTGGATCAACATAGCGCTCAAAACGATAACGCGCATCGGATATTATGCCTAATTTACGGCCAGTTTGTGCAATATTTTTGGGATCAAACCAAGCGCATTCAATCAGCACATTTTTTGTATTCTCATCACAAGAAGTAGAAGTCCCGCCCATTATTCCGCCAAGTCCTATAGCGCCACTATCATCGGCAATGACACACATGGTTTCATCTATTGGATAAGTCTTATTATCAAGCGCCGCTAGTTTTTCACCCTTTTTACCCATGCGAGCATGAAGCGTGCCGCTCAATTTATCAGCGTCAAAAACATGCAGCGGGCGACCTCTATCATAGCTAATGAAATTAGTAATATCAGCTAATGCGTTAATTGGGCGCAGGCCAATCGCTCTTAAGTAATCTTGTAGCCAAGCTGGCGATGGGACATTTTTAACATTTTTTATCATACGTCCAGCAAACAGCGGACAGGGAGGATTTTTATCATTATCAAAGCGCAACTCAATTGGAATTGTTGTTTCACCTGCCGTTGCTGCAATAGCGGCAATTGGGGTGTCTTTTAAATCACCAATGCCTGTTGCTGCTAAATCACGTGCTATGCCATAAACGCCTGTGCAGTCGCCTCTATTTGGCGTGATGGCAATATCAATCACCACTCCATCAATTTTAGCATAGTCAATATATCTCGCCCCAAGTGGTGCATCATTTGGCAATTCAATAATTCCATCATGGTCATCTGAAAGCAGCAATTCTTTTTCAGAACACATCATGCCATTACTTTCCTCACCACGGATATTACCCTTTTTAAGGGTGAAATCACTACCTGGAATATAAGCACCAGTTGCTGCAAAAACACCCATCATGCCCGTTTTAGCATTTGGCGCACCGCACACAACTTTAATTGGCTCGCCCTTGCCGCTGTCAACCAGCAACACCTGCAATTTATCAGCATTAGGGTGTTTTTTTGCCTCAATGACTTTGGCAATAGTAAATTGCTCAAGCGCTTTAGCCTGATCCTCAACGCCCTCAACTTCAAGGCCGATCATCGTTAAAGTTTCAATAATTTCGCTATTTGTTGCATCGGTTTTAAGATGGGTTTTTAGCCATTCAATTGTGAATTTCATTTTATTGTGCCTGTTGTGATTGTGTGTTTTTGACCTCATTTTGCATTAGAGTGTCATATTGAGCGCAAGCGAAATATCTTAGATTCATCACTTCGTTCAGAATGACAATGCGTAAATAATAATGCCAGCTTTTCTCTTCGCCATCATTCCGACGAAAGTCGGAATCCAGAGAAGCTTTAGATATATACAAATGTTTAAAATTATATCTGCTTTTATTTATTGATTGTCTAGCCCACTGGAAAACACCAGCCAATATATTCACTACTAACATCACTGGATTCCCGCTTTCGCGGGAATGACGGCAAAGGTTATAGTTGTGGCATTGGGAAGTGTCGCTACCACCAACCTCGTCATTGTGAGCATCTGCAAGGTGCGTGGCAATCCAAAATGCTAGCTTTTGTATTTTAAACTCTGGATTGCTTCGTCGCTGTCGCTCCTCGCAATGACAACGAGTTTTTATTTCTGGCTTAACAAGCCATGTCACTCTGAGCATAGCGAAGAGTCTTAAGATTCTTCGGCTATGCCTCAGAATGACATTGAGCCATATAATTGCACTCAACATCAACTACTCAACCCCCCAAACAGTGTAGGCATATCAAGCGGTCTAAAGCCGTAATGTTTTAGCCAGCGCACATCGGCATCAAAAAATGCTCGTAAATCCGCCATGCCATATTTTAGCATTGCCAATCTATCAATCCCCATGCCAAAGGCAAAACCTTGATAAACATCAGGGTCTAGCCCTGCCATTTTTAATACATTTGGGTGAACCATGCCGCAACCAAGGATTTCTAGCCAATCATCGCCCTGCCCTATTTTCATCTCCCCACCGCTCCTATCGCACTGCACATCAACTTCCATTGACGGCTCGGTAAAGGGAAAAAATGAAGGGCGAAAACGGGTTTTAATTCCATCAACTTCAAAAAAGCTTTTAAGAAACTCTTCTAACACCCAACGCAATTGCCCAATGTGTGAGGCTTTATCAATCACCAACCCTTCAACCTGATGAAACATCGGTGTATGGGTTTGATCGCTATCACAACGATAGGTGCGCCCTGGCATGATAACACGAATTGGTGGGTCTTTTGGCTCTGTAATCCACGCTGCCTCTGGCTTTTGATTTGTTTTTTTCATGGTGCGAACCTGCACAGGTGAAGTATGGGTGCGAAGAAGTTTTCGCTCGCCCTGTGCATCAGGCTCAAAAAAGAATGTATCATGCATTTCACGCGCGGGGTGATCGGGAGGGAAATTTAATGCGGTGAAATTTAATTCATCAGTTTCAATGTCGGGTCCCTCGGCAATAGAAAATCCCATATCAGAAAAAATCGCTGAAATTTCATCAATCACCTGAGAAACTGGGTGAATAGAGCCAGTGCTGGTTGGCGCAGAGGGAAGCGGTAAGCTAATATCAAGCTTTTCACTTTTAAGGCGCTCTTCTAGCGCTTTGGCTTTTAGCTCAATATTTCTAGCCTCAATCAATTTGCCAATTTCATTTTTTAAGCCATTGATTGCAGGTCCTGCAATTTTACGCTCTTCTTGGCTCATTTTACCAAGGCTGGCGAGCATTGCCGAAATAGAGCCTTTTTTACCAAGCGCGGCCACTCGCACATTATCAAGTGCTTTTAAATCGCCTGCTGCACTGACTCTTGCAATTATTTCTTCTCTTAAACTATCAAGTTCTGGGTTGGACATTATTTATCAATCCGTTTTTAGCATTATATGAAATAAAAAAGCCCTGCGCTTTTCCTTTTAAAAGGAAAGCACAAGGCTAAATTTTGACCTTAACAAGCAAGGTTTAAAGCAGTTTTATGCAGAGATACGTGAATGTGTGGTTGCTTCCACACTTTCAAGATATCCAAGCGCTGCCTTAGCTTTGGCAACAAGAACGCCAAATGCTTCTGGTTCACGAACAGCAAGATCAGCTAGAACCTTGCGATCAACCGCTACCTCAGCCTTATTAAGGCCGTCGATAAATCGACCATATGTTAGGCCGTGAATGCGAGCGCCAGCATTGATACGCTGAATCCAAAGGGCGCGGAAATTGCGCTTTCTTTGGCGGCGATCACGATATGCGTATTGACCTGCTTTTTCCACTGCCTGTTTGGCAACGCGAATGGTATTTTTGCGGCGGCCATAATAGCCTTTAGCAGCTTTGATAACTTTTTTATGACGGGCGTGTGCTGTAACGCCTCTTTTAACGCGGGACATGTTGTCTCCTCTTCAAAAGCGTTAGAGTTAGCCGTATGGCATATATTTTTTGACGGTGCGCGCATCGGCATCGCAAAGAATATCTGTACCACGGTTTTGACGAATATATTTAGAATTGTGCGACATTAGGCGGTGACGTTTGCCAGCAGGGCCAGCCTTCACTTTACCTGACGCAGTCAGTTTAAAGCGCTTTTTAGCGCCTGACTTAGTCTTCATTTTTGGCATTTTGCTTTTCCTTATTATTTTTGAGATTATAAAAACCTCAAAAGAGCATTTAAAATAGCCACGGCATGCCTTTTTAGCCGGGCCATTCAGTTCAACTTTTGCTTTATAGATGCAAGCTTTATTAAGTGCAATAGATTTTATTTAAAACTTGCTAAATATCTAAAGCCTAAGCGTGACTTAGTAACCATTGGCTCATTGTAGCTTTTGGACCTGCGCCAACTTTCATATCAACTGGTTCACCATTTTTAAAAATAATCATGGTTGGAATTGAGCGAACACCAAATTGTGCCATTGTTGAAGGATTTTCATCAACATTTAGCTTTACAATTTTTACTTTGCCTAAAAGTTCCATTGATAATTCATCAAGCATTGGGGCAATCGCCTTACATGGGCCACACCATTCTGCCCAAAAATCAACCATTACTGGCATTTGAGAATCCAAAACCTCTTTTTTGAAGTCTGCGTCTGTTACTTGTTGAGTCATTGTATATGCCTTTCTTAAAATATTTTCAAAACACAGCTAAGTAGTTTTCTGTGCAATTCAAGTTTAATATATATTAGCAGGCACTAATATTACAAGAGGCTAAAACTTGCAACTGCTTTTTCTAGTCTTTTTTCCTCTAATAACATTAGTTTTTCTTCTTGAGTCCAAAATATTGCACATTCTAATTGCTTGTTAGGGAATAATTTTGCTCCTGCTAATCTATAAAGGCCTAATTGAGTAAAATAAGAATCTGCTATTAAATCTTGGTTTTTAGGCAGTAATTTATCAGATTTAAAATCTACCATCATCACCTTATCATTATCAATGATGATTCTGTCTATTCTTCCAGCGATAGTTATTTTTTTATCATTTTTAATTGCTTCAAGCAAAAATGGCACTTCAGGGCGAGAGTTTTCTCCAAATAAAAAGCTAAATTGCTTTGAGCTAATAATATTAAGCGCCTTTTCAACCAGCTCTTCATGCCATTCTGTCTCATTTGGTAATAATACCTCAAGCGCTAAAAAGCCAATTTTTTTACGCTTTTCAGCTGTAATTTTTGGCAAATGCTCAAGCAAAGCATGTAGCGCAATGCCTTTTTTTCGTGCCAGTTCTGCATTTTGAATGGCCTGAGCCTTTGTATCAAATGTATCAAAAACCTCACTCTCACCATCTAATTCGTCTAGTTGATAGGCAGATGATGGCCTGATTATTTCTATCTTTTTTGGCTTATGTTTCAGCGCAAAAATGCTTGGCGATATTATATCTTTTTCTATATCTACTTCAGGTCTTATTGTTTTAATCGCTTTTGGTTCTATTTGAAATTTTGGGAAAATAAGCCCCTTTGCTTCACTTCCCTTAACCTCTAATTCTTTGCTATCTGGTTGTAGTGATTTTTCAATCATTTCATACCAAGTGCCCTCAATCTTACCTTTTTTTGTGAGCATGCCAGTTACATATAACTCGTCTTCTGCTCTAGTCATTGCCACATAAAGTTTGCGCCAATATTCTGCCTTCTCATTCTCTATATCTGTTTGACGTAAATATTGACTTTTCTCGCAAAAATCTTCTTTCTTTGCCGCATGAACCAAGCTTGGGCCATCTGGGGGAGTAATATAATTTATTTTATTACCCATTTTAGTTGTATTTGGTCCAGAAGCGGCATCAGCCAAAATTACAATTGGCGCTTCAAGCCCCTTGGCGCCGTGAACTGTCATGATGCGCACGCCATGACCAGATGCACCCAATTCACGCTTAATAGAAATATCAGCATTTCGCATTGCATTGATAAAGCCTAATAATGAGGGCTGGCTTTTCTGCTCATGGGCAAATGCAAGGTCTAAAAATTCTGCAACAATATCGTCTATTTCAGCGCCAAGGCGAGCATGAAATTTCTTTAGCCCACCTTGTGCATAAAGAATTTGTGCAAAAAATTCATAGGGGCGCTCGAAATCAAGCCTTTCTCGCCAGCCTTTTAAATCTTGATAAGCTGATTTTGCACGCTGATTTGATGAGGTTTTTAAGGCCTGCCAAAGGCTTATATTTTTTACTCTTAAGGCAGCAAGTTCAAAAAGATCGCTTTCATCAATCTCAAATAACGGTGAGCGCAAAATTGCCGCCAGACTTAAATCATCTGATGGATTAAGCAAAATATCCGCCAAAGCCAAAAGATCAAGCACAACAATATGGCTTGAAAGAGAAATTCTATCAGAGCCAGGAGTTTTGATGTTTTTACTTTTTAGAGCGCGAATAATTTCATAAAATAATGCTTTTCGTGATTGCAGTAAAATCAAAATATCATCGGCTTTTACTGCTCGCCCTCGCTGGGCAAGAGGGCGTTTTGTATCTATCCAGCTTTCAATGTTTTCAACAATATTTTGCGCTACAATTCTGGCAGCATTTCTTACCTCAAGCGCATCTGTTTCTAGTGGCCAGCGATTTAGCGGCAATGTGACATCTTGTTGTTTTATTGGCGGCCATAAGCAAACCAAACCGCCCTTGTCGTCCCTTGCGCTTTCATGGGAAATATCATGCCTATCTGCTAATAAAGCACTATTTATTTCGTCTTGTTCACAAACTAAATCCACCGCCTTTAATATATTTGGCAGGGTGCGAAATGAGGCCTTTAATTCTACATTTGCAAATGATTTTTTAGCATTTTTTGCTTTTAATTTTATTTCAACTCCGCTTTGGCCAAATAATGTGGGTTCTGCTCCTTGAAACGAAAAGATAGATTGTTTTTTATCTCCAACAGCAAATATACTTCGCTGGCTTTCGTCTTTTGTTTCACCAACAAAAAACTCCTCGCAAAGTTTTTTAACAATCACCCATTGCTGAGCATTTGTATCTTGGCTCTCATCAACCAAAATATGAGAGATATTTGAATCTAGCTTATAAAGCACCCAATCCATGCTTGCCCCAGATGTAAAAAGATAAGCAACTCGCTCGATTAAATCATCAAAATCAAGCATTGAGCGAAAGGCTTTTTGCTGTTGATATTTTTCAAATATTTCAGCTAAAATATCAATGAAGGCAGATGAGCGAGTAACCAGTGTGGCTCGTATTATGCGCTGATGAATATCAGCAAGGCGATGCGCTTCATCAAGTAAAATATCACCCAATCCGCCAAGTGCATCTTTAAAATCTTTCTTGGGAAATCTAACAGGGACAGTAAAGTCAGCTTTAAGAAAAGCCCTCATTATTGCATCTGGGTCGGGGTTTTTTATATCAATTTTTGCTAACTTATCTTCAAAGCGGTTTTTTGTTTCATCTGGCGCACAAACAGCAAAAACATCGGCGTAATTTTTTGTTGGTAAAAAAGAATTTGAAATAATTTCTTCTCGCAGGTTTTCTACAGTTTCATTTTCTTTATAGCCAACCAATTTTTTTAAACGGTTTTTTGCCCCCTGTTTATCATTAAACACCGCCCTTAATTGTGCAATATTACCAAGGGCGCAATTTATTGCTTCGTTAATTTGGGCATCACTTAAATTTGCAAAAAGCCATTTTATTGCAACAATATTATCGCCCTTATTTTGCATGGCTTGTGCCAAAACCTGCTCGCTAGCACTTTTTAATAAATCATCTGTTTCGCTCTCTTCCATCAGAGTAAAATTAAGCGGCACTTTGGCCTCAAAAGCAAAACGATGTAACACGCTTTCACAAAAAGCATGAATTGTATTCACCTTTAACCCACCTGGAGTTTCAAGTGCGGTTGCGAATAATTTACGTGCAATATTTAGAGTTTTCTCATCAATTTTTTTTGAGGTTAAAAGCTCAAGCTCTTTTATTAAATCTTCATCATTCATTAGCGCCCAGTCAGCTAATTTTTTTGAAACTCTAATGCGCATTTCTGCAGCGGCTGCATTTGTAAAGGTTAGGCAAAGAAGATTTTGCGGCGGCACGTTTTCAAGCAACAGCCTTAACACCCTCTCAACCAAAACATGAGTTTTGCCTGCACCCGCATTGGCCTCAACCCAAACAGATGAGAGAGGATTGGCTGCAGTTTTCTGTCGCTTAATTATGTCAGCGGTTGGAGAGGCGCTACGTTCACTCATTATTCCTCCTCCAAAATGTCAATTGAACTCCACTCACCCGTGCGAGCTAAATGGTCATAATTTCCAATGAATTTTTGGGTTGCTGAGGGAAAAATTCTAGCACTCATCGGCTTGTCATCGCTTAGCAAATAATGCTGCACCTGCATAGAAAGTCGCCGGATAATCTCATCTATCGCCTTTTCTAAATCACTTTCTTTTTCAATAGCAAAGTCGGTAATTTTAAAAGCATCTGGCCCAAAGGCAAGTTTTATATATTTAAGGGCGCTAATAGATTTTGGCTCAATATTTGCAAAAACCCCCTCCCTTGCCATAGCCGCCTCAAGTAACATTTGCGGGGCAAGAAACTGTTTCATATCTTTTACATCTGGCACTGCACCAGTTTTATAATCAAGAATTTCTATGCTGTTATCCTTGGTTATATCTATTCTGTCTGCCTTGCCTCTTAGGGTAAAAATTAGATCTGTTGCTGGCAATTTCCACTCGCCATAAATTTCAGCATGTCTTGTTAAAATATTTGCATCACGCTCACACTCAAATTTTATAAATTCTTTTGCAATTATATTAAAGCGAGATAACCAAAGTGTTTCAAGCGAGGGATTTGATGAAAGAATAGAGAAATGTTTTTTTGCAATATTCATTAAGGCGGCCAAAGCATCTGGCGCATTTACTTCAATTTTTTCTTTTATAAATTGCTCAAAAATTGCATGGATAATATTGCCTTTATCTCGCGCATCAGGCTCTTGCCCAATTGCATCTAGCGGTTTTAGTTTTAGCACATATTTTGCATAAATATCATAGGGCGAGCGCACCAATGTTTCTATCTCTGTCACCGAGAGGCTTTTTGGCCGC
>JALSJY010000147.1 GCA_026989045.1 Hyphomicrobiales bacterium
TCTGCCCCTCGAGCTCTGCTGCATTTTGTGTTAAGAAGTCTGTAATTTTTAAACTTGCCTCTTCGTTTAACTCTACCCCATTGCCCTCAAATAATACGCTTAAAATTGATTGCGCTGAGTTAACAGTTATTTTCTTTTCTTTGGGGTCTAGCTCCGCCTTTTCTTCACTTGCAACAGTAATTTTTTTCTCATCAATTACGATGCGAGATTGAATTTTCAATGTGTTATTTGTTTCAAGCTCAAGAGTTTGTTTTACCTCTTCGCTTTTATTTGGAACAACTACACCAACATTTTGTTCATTTTCTAATGGGGTAACAATTGGTACAGGTGCTTTGGCAACATCAGCCTGAATAGTAGATTTGTCTATCATTTGCGTAATAACAAAAATAACAATAACCAAAATAATCATCAAAAGAGTAACAACCATTACAATCGTTGAAAGAGCATCAACGAAACCAGGCCAGTAATTTTCTTCTTCCTCGTGTCTTCTAACCATTATCCACCCCTTTTGAGTGAAGATAAAACTTCGTTCTTTGGGCCATCGGCCATTACTCGGCCATTATCCATCCAGATAATACGATCAACCAGTTTTAAAAGTTGCATACGATGAGTAGCAATAAGAACCGTTTTATCTGCCAAAAACGCTGGTAATTCTTTAATTAAATGATCTTCGGCACTATTATCCATTGCAGAGGTTGGTTCATCAAAAAGTAATACGCTAGGATTTTGCAAAATAGCACGCGCCAAACCTACAGCTTGTCTTTCACCGCCAGAAAGATGCTCACCGCGCGGTCCAACATTTAAATTATACCCCTGTGGGTGATTTTTTGTGAACTGAGCGACACCAGAAAGATTTACTGCGCGCTCAAAACTTTGCTCATCAATATTGCTCGCCCCAGCACAAATATTAGCTCTAATACTATCATTCATTAAAACAGTATCTTGGCTCATAAAACCAATTGATTGACGCAACATGAATGGTGACATTTGACGGCTATCAGCCCCATCAAGGATGATTGAGCCTTTTTGTGGCAAATAGAATCTTGGCACCATTTTTAACAGCGTGCTTTTACCCCCGCCGTTTCGCCCAATAATTCCAATTTTTTCACCAGCACTAATTTTAATGCTTACATCTGTAAGGCTTTGACGTTCCGCACCAAGATAAGCAAACCCCACTTGATTAAAAGTAATATTACCTTGAAACTTACGTGAGCCAGAATTATTTTCATCGCCGCCAAATTCTTCTTTTTCATCAATAAGTGCAAATATAGCATCGATTGAACCTTGAATATTAGCAAATTGACCCAATTGAGATATAAGCTGCGACACAGGGGAAATAATTCTGCCAACTAACAAAGTTGCAGCGGCAAGATTACCCAAAGTCATCGCCCCTGCATTAACCTGAACGGCTCCTGCAACAATGGTCATCACAATAGTCATTTGGGTGATATTCATTACAAATTGATTTGCAACTGCCATAGATTGACGGCTTTGATGCGATAAATAAGCGCTGGCATCGGTTTTTCTTGCCCAGCGGTTAAGTAATTCATGCTCAGAGCGTGTAGCCTTTGAGGTGGCAAGGGTTGCACAGGTTTCAATTGCTTGGTTCTGCACTTCAACACGGGCGCTATGCACATCTTGAGCAAGTTTTTTGGCTTTGACATTTCCCCAGATAACAGTGCCAATAATTATAAATATGCCAAATATAGGCACAAATACTACTGGTCCAGTTAGCACAAAAACTAGCCCTAGCATGATAATAACAAAAGGTAAATCAGCCAAAATACCTGCCATAACCCCTGGTGTTAATAAGGCAGCATGGTCTAGCTCGGGCAGCATAGTAAAAAAACCTTTGGCCATTTGCTGACCCTTTTCAAGCTCAATGCTAACCAGTTTTCGATAAACTGAGGCTTGCAGTCTAAGGCCAGCCTTCACTCCAAGTGATTCTTGTAAGTTTACCCGAGCCGAGCGCAACCCAACGTCAATACTAAGTGCTAGAATTACTCCAATTGTTAGGGCACTAAGTGTTTCAAATGCACCGTGAGGCACAACTCTATCATAAACAATAGTGATAAATAACGGCAAAACAACCAATAAGCTATTACTTAAAGCCGCCGCGAGTAACATTCTTTTAAAATCTTTAGCATTATTTTTTAGGGTGATTTTTGCTAAACGAGACAAACGAGTATAAGTTGACTTAATTGCATTTTCATCTGAGCTAGAAAATTTTGGAGCGGCTTGAGACATGCTATTTGTTTGCAAAGATGTAAAAGCCCCGCCAGAGTGTTTAGCTTTTATAGCCTCATAAACACTAACCCAATTGCCACTTACCTGACTTAAAAAATCATTCATATCAATGCTGATTTTGCCTGTTGCAGTAATGGATTTAACA
>JALSJY010000148.1 GCA_026989045.1 Hyphomicrobiales bacterium
GTTTATCAATAATTATGGCGCTGGCGGTGGGGTGGAATTACCCTTTGGTGGAGTTGGTAAATCAGGTCATGGGCGAGAAAAAGGATTTGATGCGCTTTATGGCTTTTCAGTCTTAAAGACGGTTGCTGCATATCACGGATGATATTAGTTTGCAGCCTCTTTGCCTGAAACAAAGTGACAAGCAATTTAAAAGTGTTGAATAGTTAAAGATTCTTCGCCTTCGGCTCAGAATGACAATCATTTCAGTCACTGCGATCGCTAGCCAAATGTCTCTTTGAATGCAACTAATATCACTGTGAATATTACCCAATATCACTGTGAATATGACCCGATGTCACTCTGAGCGCTAGCGAAGAGTCTTAAGGTGCTTAGGTTCTCGCTACGCAAGCCAGACTGCTAACTTGAAGCATCCTAGAGCCGTTGTGCGGTGACTTAAATATTTCTGGATTGGCTTCCGTTGACTTTACCTCCCCGCAAAGACGAGGAGAGATGTCACTACTCGTAAAGACATATTTCTGACTTGGTGTGTCCCTGAGTCGATGGCGCACTATTATAAAATTATCAGAAATGTAAAAAAATCAGCAATATATTTATGGTGAACCAATCATTAAGTGTTAGGCTTTAATCTTGCAAATGAAATTGAAGAATTGAGTCTGGTTTTTTTAATGGTTGCATATAGTAAATTTTATGAGCTTTCACAGAGTGGTGATGCTGAAAAGCGTGGAATGGCAGCACATATGGCTGCTTTGGCCTATATTGATCACAGCGGGCCAGCGGACGAGAGCGCGGCTCTGTATGCGGCGCTTATTGGCTTTTTAGATGATGATTCTGTAAAAGTTCGTGCCGCTCTTGCTTATGGTTTATTGCACGCAAAATCTGCACCACGACCTATAATGATGTCACTTTTGCATGATGAGCCAATAATTGCTCGCGCTGTTGCACAATTTAGCCCTGTTTTGGTTGATGCTGACTTGGTTGCGATAATAAAAATTGCAAACCTTACTATGCTTGAGGTTATTGCAGATAGAGAAAATTTAAGCCTTCGTTTGGCACATGGCCTGATAATGAGTAATAAGATTGCGGTTATTCTAAAAGTTCTTGCTCGTGATGATGTGACTTTGAATGCTGATATTTTGCACGACATTGCTTTATTGCACGGAGAAAATGCAAAAATTCGCGGTGCTTTATTCAGTAAGGAATCCTTACATGGGGTTACAAGATTATTGCTGATTGAAAAAGTCACTCAGGCTTTAACTAAGGCCAGAGTTGTAAAGGGCGCTATTACTAATCATAGGCTTAAGCGTCTAATTCGTGATATACAATTTAACGCCTTAACTCTAATTGGTGAATGTGAAGCAGCTGAAGGATCAAGTGAATATACAAAAGACATGGTTGAAGGTGAGCAAGTCAACTCTCGTTTAATGTTGCATGCTTTGGTAAATGGGCATGTGATGTTTTTTGCGCAATGTTTATCTATAATTGCAATCGTGCCAGAAGAAAAAGTGTTCACTATGTTAAATTCTGGCTCTCGCGCTGCGTTGAATGCATTATTTACTAAATCAGGAATAGGGGTTGAATTGCGCAATTTACTGGCAAGATTAGTTTTTTATGCTAGAGAGGCTGATTTGGTTGATGATGTGACAGCAAGACATTTTGTTGTCACTGCGTTAATTGATGAGTTAATCATTGAGCATGATGGCAATATACCAATACCTTTAGAAGATGCTTTTGCTTATCTTAATGAGCAGAATATTATGCTAGCTCGAAGTGCCGCTCGTGGTGTGATGGGCGCTTTTGCAAAAGATGATGGGCAAGAAAGAGAAATGTTAACAGATGATTCTGAACCTGTTTTGGCTCTGCCTGCAGCTTAACTTTATGGCTCTGTTATAGCAGATTTTATTATTGTTTCAAAGGCGATACAAATTTCATCTTGGGCTTTAAAATCATGTTTAGTCTTTACACTCGAGCTTAGGGTAATTGCCTGCACCATTAAACCAATAGCATCAAAATATTCATCAACCTGCTCATTTCTCTCTAATAGTTTTGAGAGTGGAACTGTCATCATACCAGTTTTATCAAAACCTAAAATGGCTGCATTTCCCTTAATTGTGTGAAGGGTTTTATTAAATGATAGAAATGCTTTTGGATCATTTCTATTCTTATTTAGTTTATTCCAAGCTTTTTTAAGTTTTATTATGTCGCCCTCTAGCCACGCAGCAAAATCCATTGATAGGAAATCTAGCTGCTGTTGTGCTTTTGCAACGGGATGAACTGAGCTCTTGCTAAGGGTTTTATATTTAATATTATCCTTTAACTTTGTTGGAATATCAATTATTTCAAGCAAACGTTCCGATTTAGAAGGTTCAGGTATATTGTCTAAGTTTTTATT
>JALSJY010000149.1 GCA_026989045.1 Hyphomicrobiales bacterium
GGCTTGCCCTGCTGCTGAATTTGTATGAATATCAATTTCACCCAATTCAAAAAAGCGGTTTTGCTGAATATCACGCGCTTTTGCTACTCGCTTTGCTACATCTTCACTCGACTCAGCACTAGCGGGAGCAATCATATCAGCAGCAGACACAGCTGGCACATCAATGCGCAAATCTATTCGATCAAGAAACGGCCCTGAAATACGAGATTGATAATCTGAAGCACAACGATCACCACGTTTACATGTATGCCCTGGTGTGCCTGCCATACCGCATTTACAAGGGTTCATTGCAGCTATTAGCTGAAAGTTGGCAGGATAAGTAACTCGAGCATTAGCGCGCGCAATCACTGTCTCACCATTTTCAAGCGGCTGACGCAAACTATCAAGCGTAGCGGGGTTAAATTCAGGCAATTCATCTAAAAAAAGAATGCCATTATGCGCCAAAGATACTTCACCTGGCCTAACTTTAAGCCCGCCACCAACCAAAGCTGCCATTGAAGCCGAGTGATGAGGTGCACGAAATGGTCGCCTAGCAGAAAGCTGACCATTATCCAATTCCCCTGCAATTGATTGTATCATGGAAATATCAAGCAGCTCACGCGGATTAAGCGCTGGCATGATTGAGGGAAGACGAGCCGCAAGCATGGATTTTCCAGCGCCTGGCGGGCCAATCATCAATAAATTATGTCCGCCCGCGGCAGCAACTTCAAGCGCACGGCGAGCAACCTGTTGACCACGAACATCACTTAGGTCTGGCAAGGCTTTTTGTGATGAATATCTCTTGGGCAACGGCCTATCACAAAGCTGATGTCCACAAAGATGATTTACCAAAGCAAGTAAGCTTTTTGGCGCAATAATATCGATATTTTCACCTGCCCATGCGGCTTCTGATCCAGAATCAAAAGGGCAGATTATACCTAAATCCCTCGCACTTGCGCCAATTGCTGCAGGCAGAGTGCCAGTAACAGGGGCTAATTGGCCATCAAGACCTAATTCACCAAGTGCAATATATCCATCAAGCGCATCTGTTGGCACAGCACCAATTGCCCCCATTAAAGCCAACGCAATTGGCAAATCATAATGGCTACCTTCTTTAGGTAAATCAGCGGGGGCAAGATTTATAGTGATACGTTTTGGGGGGAGTGAAAGACCAGAGGCAATTAAAGCTGCCCGAACCCGCTCACCACTTTCATTAACCGCCTTATCTGGCAAGCCAACAATTTTAAAGGCTGGCATGCCCGAAGCAATTTGCACCTGCACATTTACTGGCACTGCTTGAATTCCTAAAAATGCAACCGTTTGAACAATTGTTACCATGAAGCCGACCAAAACCCACTAATCTATATTTACTAATAAGTAGAATTGCTGGTTACACTACAACAAGAACATTTAGAGAACAAGTGTTTATTTAACCTATTAACCCACTTGCTTTTATTCCATCAAAAATAAACTGCACCGCAAGAGCTGCCAGCAATATGCCTACGATTCTTGAAACAACTGCAAGACCCGTAACACCCAAGATTTTTTGAATGGGAATGGCTAAAAGTAGCATTGTCCATGTAAAGAACATTATTAGCACTAAGGCTAACATAACCAGCCAATATTCTGTTTGACTTTGCGCTCCTGTAGTTAGCAAAATTACCGCCGAAATTGCTCCTGGTCCTGCCAAGAGTGGGGTGGCGAGAGGGAAAATTGAAATATCGTCGCTTTTTTTCGCCTCCGCATTTTCTTCCTTAGTTGTGCCTGTGCCGCCTGAGTGACGAGCAAAAACCATATCGATAGCTATTAAGAGTAATAAAATACCACCACCCGTTCTCAAAGCCGCAATAGTTATGCCAAATAAAGATAATATTGCATCGCCTAGCCAGCCAAAAAAGAGCAATATTATTGTAGCTACCAATATGCCACGGGTTGCAAAAATAAAACGCTCTTTAGCGGTGGCATTTTTTGTTAATGCGGCAAAAACCAATGCAATATCGGGCGGACCAATAGTTGCAAAAAATGTGGTCAGGGATATTAAAACTATCTCCATTATTTATTCTCTTTAGCGAATTTGGCACGGTTTTTTTCAATTGCATCGCAAATTTTTGCAGCAATATCAGACCCACCAAATCTTTTTATCTCGCGAATACCCGTTGGTGAGGTAACATTTATTTCGGTTAGATAATCACCTATTACATCAATACCAACAAAAATCATGCCGCGTTGTTTTAGCGCTGGAGCAATAGTTGCGCATATTTCTAAATCACGCTTAGTGAGGTCAATAAATTCTGGCCGCCCACCTACATGCATATTTGAGCGAGATTCTCCCTCAGCTGGCACGCGGTTTAAGCCCGCTACAGGCTCACCATCAATTATGATGATGCGCTTGTCGCCTTTT
>JALSJY010000150.1 GCA_026989045.1 Hyphomicrobiales bacterium
TTTCAACAGATGAATTTTAGGGCTCGTTTTATGAGAAAAATCTTGATATTTTTACTAGCTTGTTTTTCTTTGCTTGCGCCTGCATTTGCGCAACAAAATAAAATCCCCCCAATGGAACTTTATAAAGCTATGGCACAGGCAAATAAGGCTTCTGGCTGGGTGCAGTTTCGTGAGTATAATGGCCAACAATGGGTTTATTTTACGCCCCTTGTGATGTTGCGATGTCGGGTAAAAGAAATTCGCTATTCAATCAATTCAGCTGATTTAGATCAAAAATTCCCACTTGTTGCTTGCCACCCCGCCTTGCCATTTTCTTTGCCCCCTGATGCAGGACCTGAGGCAATTGCAATTACCCTTTCTCCCAATCAAGCAGAAAAAATTGCAGTGCAGATTATCTATGAAGATGATAGTGAAAGCGAAGTGATGGTGTTTGAGCCATGTCTTGGAGTGGGTGAGGCAACTTGTGCTTCTATTGTTCAATGAGTGAAAAATTTACATTTGAAATTCGCGTCTATTATGAGGACACTGATTTTTCAACCAATGTCTATCATGGCTCTTATGTAAAGTTTTTTGAGCGCGCCCGCACAGAATGGCTAAGACATTTTGGTATTCATCATTTTGAATTGGCAGAGCAGGGCTTAGCTTTTGCAGTGCGAAAAATGGAAATTGATTTTCTAAAAAGCGCTCATATTGATGACTTATTACAGGTTAGCACAAAAATCACTTCACTTAGCGCAGTGAGAATTTCTCTTGAGCAAGAAATATATTGTGGGGCAGAAAAAATAGCATCGGCACAAGTCATGGTGGTGATGATAAATGCTAATGGCAAGGCAACAAGATTGCCAAAAGCCATAAAGAGCGTTTTATCTACTTAAATTCCGCTAACAAAAATCAAAAATTAACCATTTATTGACCATAAGATTAGTGCGGAAGGGCTAGGGTTATGCGCAATCTTTTCATCTTCTTAAATTTGACAAGTTTTGCGCATTATAGAGCATGGTGAATAAAAGCCTATAATTTTGGGCAATTTTAAATAAAGGTTTTAGTTTTATGCAAGCAATTGAAATAGCAGATGCAGCTCATGAGTTGGATTTTTCTTTATTCGCGCTGTTTTTACAGGCAGACTGGGTAGTTAAATCAGTAATCATCGGCTTGTTGATTGCCTCAATTTGGTGTTGGGCAATTATTTTTGAAAAGGTCAGGCTCTATAACCGCGCAAAGCGAGAAATGAAGGATTTTGAAAAAATCTTTTGGTCAGGTCAATCACTAGAAGAGCTTTATCAATCAATAAGCCAGACACAAACAAAGGGTCAGGCCGCGCTTTTTGTAGCGGCGATGAAAGAGTGGAAACGTTCTTTTGAGCAAAATGCCTCTTCAAGCATTGGCGTGATGTCACGGCTTGAAAAAGTGCTAGATGTAGCAATTGTGCGTGAGAGTGACTTGTTAGAAAAGCGGCTTGGTTTTTTGGCAACTGTTGCCTCAGCCGGTGTTTTCATTGGCCTGTTCGGCACGGTCTGGGGCATCATGAATGCCTTTCAATCAATTGCAATTTCAAAAAGTTCAAACTTAGCTGTAGTTGCACCTGGAATTGCAGAGGCTTTATTTGCCACCGCACTTGGTTTGATGGCGGCTATTCCAGCCAATATTGCATATAATAAACTCTCTTCAGACAGTAGTAAAATAATTGAAAAACTAGAAAATTTCGCTGATGAATTTCTAACCATTTTATCTCGTCAATTAGAATCACGAGGTCCGCGCTGATGGGAATGGCAGGCTCAAATACAAATATTGGTAATAGACGACGCAGGCGTGGCGGCAGGCAAAAAGCTGTTCTTTCAGAGATTAACGTAACGCCCTTGGTTGATGTGATGTTGGTTTTGCTAATCGTGTTTATGGTTGCAGCCCCTTTGATGACGGTTGGCGTGCCGCTTGATTTGCCACAAACTCAGGCAAATAATCTAGAAACTCAAAGCAAGCCAATCACAATTTCTATAACTGACGATAGTTTGATTTATATAGCTGAGGAGAAGGTTGAGCTAAGTAATTTGGTGCAGAAAATATCTGAACTTGCAATAGATGGCACAGATGAGCGTATTTATTTACGCGGTGATGCAAGCGCTGATTATGGAAATATTATGAAGGTGATGGGCGTGCTTTCCAAAGCTGGATATTCAAAAATCGGCCTAATCACCGAGCAGGAACAGGGGCAGTAGGCCCATGCGCTCTAGCATAATCATATCACTTGTTGCTCATAGCTCTTTGATAGCGCTTGGCTTGGTCTCCCTTTCGGGAGTAAAGCCGCATGTGATAGATGAAATAGAGTCAATTTCGGTTGATTTGGTGCCAATTGATGCCTTTACAAATATTACAATTGGCTCAGAGCAAAGTGAGGTGATTGAAACAGATGCACCATCATTAGTTGATACGCCAGAGCCAGCACAAATAGCTGAACGAACTGGCAACACACAAGAAGATCAGATTAGGCCAGAAGTTAGTGAAACAATAACGCCAGCACCAACTATTCAAACAGCGCCTGAGCCTGAGCCAATTCCTGCGCCAGAGCCAGAACCTGCACCAACTCCAACACCAGCAGAGCCAGCACCAGAGGAAATAGAGCCACCAAAACCTGTGCTTGCAACAGAGCCAGAATTAACCCCTGAGCCGAAAGAAATTTTACCTATTCCTGTTATTCGCACCGCTGCAATTGATAAAAAACGCCAAGAATACAAAAGGCAACAAGAAGAAAAAGCAAAAAAGAAGGCAGAAGAATTAGCAAAAAAGAAAGCGCAAGAGGCTAAAGAAGCCACAAGAATTTCTGATATAATCAATGCCGAAGAATCTCGAGGGGCAACCACGGGAGCAGGCGGACAACAAAGCGCGGGCAAGGCAACAGGCCAAGCGGCTCGTCTTACGCAATCAGAGCAGAACGCACTGGCTGCTAAAATGCGCCAATGCTGGAATCCTCCAATTTCGGCTTTGTCAGAAGATGGTTTAACGGTGCGATTACTGGTTAATTTAAATAGAGACGGATCGGTTTCTGGCACGCCCAAAATTATGTCGCAAATAACCTCTAGTGTTATGGGGGCAACAGCAAAAGCAGCTCAGCGAGCAGTGTTACGTTGTGCGCCTTATAAATTAGATGCACAAAAATATGATGATTGGCAAAAAATTGATGTTACCTTTGATCCAAGGGACTTATAATAAAAGAGACTTATAATAAAATGAGATTACAATAAATGTGATGTCATATAGTATGAAGATGGAGAGATGAAATGAAATTACTGAACCGACGTGCGGTATTAAAACTAGGTACAAGTTGCGCAGCTTTCATTGCGGCAACTAGCCCAGTTTTGGCGCTGGTTAAGATTACGGTTACGGGCGGTAATTTTACTCCGCTGCCAATTGCAATACCAGATTTTGCTTCTGCAAATTCTGCCTTTGGGCGTGAGATGAGTGATATTGTGCGATCTGATTTAAAAAGCTCAGGTCTTTTTTCTTTGATTGATCCAGCTTCACTTCCTTTACTGGTAGGTAATATTTCAGCTAATCCAGACTTCGCCTCTTGGCGCACAACTGGGGCAGATGCCGTAGTGATGGGACAAGTAGAAAATGCAGGGCAAGTGCAGGGATCAGTAAGGGTTTGGGATACGCAAGCCGCTGAGCAAGTGGTCGGAAAATCTTATAGCGCTAGTGGAAATGCCTCTCGTCGAATTGCGCATCAAATGTCAGATGCAATCTATTCTTCGCTTACGGGTGAGGGTGGATATTTTGATACAAAAGTTGTCTATGTTGCAGAAAGTGGGCCAAAGGCTAATCGTACAAAGCGTTTGGCTATTATGGATTTAGATGGGGCAAATACTCAATATCTTACATCAGGCAAAACCCTTACCCTCACGCCAAGATTTTCATCAAATGGGAAATTGCTTACCTATTTGAACTTTGATAATGGTCAACCAAGAGTGTTTTTGCTTGATCTAGCATCTGGCAGGCAACAAAATATTGGCAATTTTGGGCAAATGACTTTTTCTCCGCGCTTTTCACCCGATGGCCGCTCGCTGGTTTTTTCAGTTGAGCAGGGCGGGGCGACAAATCTTTATTCATTGGCCATTGGTTCAAATAAACCAATACAACTCACCTCAGGCTCAGCAATTGATACTGGTGGTTGCTATTCTCCAGATGGACAAAAAATCATTTTTGAATCAGATAGAGGAGGCTCGCAACAAATTTATATTATGGGAGCAGGTGGCGGCGGAGCGCAAAGAGTTTCTTATGGCAAGGGTTCATATTCAACCCCAGTTTTCTCACCAAAGGGCGATTTAATAGCATTTACCAAACAATCAAATGGGCAGTTTCATGTAGGCACAATGAAACCAGATGGCTCGGGTGAGAGGGTTTTGGTTTCTTCTTTCCATGCGGAAGGGCCAAGCTGGTCTCCAAATGGCAAAGTAATTATGTTTTTTCGTGACCCAGGTGGAAATTCTGGCCCCCAATTATACTCTGTTGATATTTGGGGTCGAAATGAGCAAAAAATCCCAACGCAAGGCTTTGCATCTGATCCCGCTTGGTCGCCGCTTTTAAGTTAGCAGATTTTGCTTAGACTTTATTTGCCTCAATTATGTCCGATTGATATATAATTAACTATCCTTGCACACTTGGCCTTAAGGTAAATAATATATCTAAAGGGACAAGTTATTTTTAATGGAGTTAACGGTTCAATGAATCCTAAAACAATTATGTCAATATTTTTTCGTGCTTTAGCAATGCTAGGCCTAGTTATTTTTGTGTCAGCCTGTGCGCGAACACCAGCAACAGATCTAAATGCAAGCGGCACTGCTGCCGCTGGCTCACAACAAGAGTTTTTGGTTACAGTGGGCGATAGAGTGTTTTTTGAAACTGGCTCTTCGGTAATCAGCGCAACCGGTCAACAAACGCTTGATAAACAAGCAGCTTGGTTAAACCGTTATTCAAACTATCGTATTTTAATTGAGGGTCATGCAGATGAGCGCGGCACACGTGAATATAATATTGCACTTGGTGCGCGTCGTGCGGCCGCCGTTGTAAATTACCTAATATCTCGTGGTGTTTCGGCAAATCGAATTACCTCAAAATCATTTGGTAAAGAGCGCCCAGTTGCTGTTTGTAATGATATTTCATGTTGGTCACAAAATAGACGCGCTGTGACAGTTGTGAACTAATAATAAATTATTTTAGCATCGCTAAAATTATAAAATTTCTAAGAAACATAGGAGCGCTAGAAATCACAATTGTGTTTCTAGCGCTTTTTTTGACCAAAATTCTATTTTAGCCTATGTAAGAGAATATATTTTAAAAAAAGGAGGTCAAAATGGATTCAAATTTTTTCAGAAAAAGAATTAAAATCTATGGCGCTTTAGCCTTAGTAATAGTTGTATATTTTTTAATGCAATCATTATCTGATAAAGCCGATGCCGCAAATATTGATATTGCTAGTGAAAGAATTAACGCACTTGATTCACAAATAGTGCAGTTAAATAAATCTTTGAGTGTTTTTTCTGGCTCTGAAGTTATTACAAAACCTCCGCTAAAACCAATTTTAATGGCGCAATCATCAAGAAATATTGCTGAGTTAAATGTGCGCCTAGCTGCATTAGAGGAGCAGGTTCGCACTTTAAGGGGGCAGGTTGACGGCTTGCAATTTCAACTAACACAAATGCAGACCTTTTTAGAACGCCAGCAAGAAGACTATGAGTTCCGTTTTGAGCAGCTTGAAGGTGGTGGTCTGGGAAAGACTAAAGCGGTTTCTCAGCCTGATAATAATATTTCTATCAGTGAGAAATCGCAAACCCAAACAGCCGTAAGTGGTGAAATTTTTGCTCAAGGGTTGGAGTTAGCTGTGCCAGGTCAGCCATTAGGTACTCAGTCACATGATATAAGTTTTAACTCCACGCAATTAGTAACAAAAGATGATGCTGATGCGCAATATAGAGCAGGGTATGAGGCATTTATACGTGGTGATAACGAGTTTTCTGAGGGACAGTTCAGGCAGTTTATCGCTCTTTTCCCAACCCACCCACAAGCCCCAGATGCAACAAATTGGCTTGGAGAAATATTGCTCTTACGCGGTGAACATACTGAAGCGGCGCAGATATTATTAGATGGGTTTCAATCATATTCAGCATCCTCACGTGCTCCTGATCTATTATTAAAACTTGGCATAGCCTTATCTGGCTCTGGTGAGAAAGAAACAGCATGTCGCACCTATAAGGAAGTGACGAACCGCTATCCAAATATTTCAAATGCTCTTAAGCTTAAATTGGAAGAAGAAATGCAAAAAAGTAAATGCTAGAGCATCTTAACAAAAATATTTCTAAGTCTTTTGAATATCTAAAAAATTTCAATCATATTGCCATTGGCGTTTCTGGTGGGGCGGATAGCCTTGCCCTAATGCTATTGGTTGCTGATTGGTCAGAAAAGCAAAATATTTCTCCTGAAATTACTATTTATTGCGTCAATCATGGGTTGCGAAAAGGCGCCTCTGCTGAGTGTGAGTTGGTTGTAAGAGAAGCTAAAAAACTAGGTTTAGAGGCTTATGTTTTACATTGGCAAGGTGAGAAGTCAAAGTCAGCTTTGCAAGAAAATGCCAGAAATGCACGCTATAGATTGATTGGCCAAGCTATGAAACAAAACGGCGCGCAAATTCTTTTAACCGCGCATCATTCTTTTGATCAAATGGAAACGATATTAATGCGTATGGCTAATGGCTCAGGCATGAGCGGCATGGTAGGAATGGCGAAACTTAGCCAAATTCAAGGGGTAGAAATCTATCGCCCCTTATTGCAGATTTCTCCAGACGACTTAGCTAAAATTGTTAAACAGGCAAGTATTACACCCGTGTTTGATCCATCAAATATTGATGAGAATTATGAACGCGTGCGTTGGCGGAAAATTCTTCCTATTCTTTTTAATTTGGGGCTTGATGCAAGTCGGTTTGAAAAACTCTCTGTTCGCTTAAATAGGGCAGATGAAGCACTTAATGAGATTACAAATATTTTATTTGATGAAAAAGTCACAATTGATAGTTTTGCAGTGGCGAAAATTTCTAAGAAAGATTTTTTATTGCAATCCAAAGAGCTACAAATTCGTCTGTTACAAAAAATATTGCGCAAAATTGGCTCGCATAAAAAACCTTATGCCCTCAGTCAAATTGAAGTTTTATTAAATAAAATTTCAATTGGTGAGGTTCTAAAAAAACAAACTTTACATGGCTGCGTCATTGAAGAAAAAAATAAAATTTTGATTTTTGCTCGTGAAGTTTCAAAAATATCCAAAAACACTCAAATGCTTGATGCTGGGCAAGAGATGATTTGGGATAATAGATTTATAATTAAAAATAAATCTAAAAGCCAAGTTTTTGAAATTTCTTCTGCGATTGATTTAACAAAAAAAGATTTTTTAAAGTTATTAGCAAAACTAATAGATAGTGATGACTTGACTAAAGCAAGTCAAATGCAAGCGGCACCAATTGCTAAAAATGAAAATGGAGAAATTTTAATGCTTGGGGGTTTTGTTTTTAGCGATAAAATTGACTCAAAAATACTATAAAAACTAATTTCGCTATAAAAAAATTTACGATAGTTATAAATCTATCCAAATAAGACAAAACTGCTCTTGTATCGAGGCCTGTCTCAACATACATTCGCTTAAAGAAAATATTCAATTGGCTATAAACCAACGACACTATAGGAAAATATTTATGAATCCCAACTTTAAGAACTTCGCAATATGGCTTGTTATCTTGTTTATGTTGTTGGCTTTGTTTCAGGTTTTTCAATCTTCAACTCAGCAAGGCGCTAGTATAGAGCGTAATTATTCGCAATTGGTCAGTGATATTGATGCTGGTAGTGTGGATAAGGTTACGATTATTGAAAATGTTGTGCATGGTGAGTTGAACGATGGCACTAAGTTTACAACAACCTTGCCTGAGGGTGCAGATATTGTGTCTCGCCTTGAAAGTCGTGGTGTAGAAATAACCGCTCAAGCACCAGAAAAAAGCCCATTTTGGGCTATTATGCTAAGCTCATGGCTTCCATTCATTGTTATCATTGGTGTTTGGTTTTTCTTCATTCGTCAAATGCAGGGTGGCGGAAAAGGTGGAGCAATGGGCTTTGGTAAGTCGCGTGCAAAAATGCTCACCGAGAGCAAAGGAAAAGTAACATTTGAAGATGTTGCTGGTATTGATGAAGCAAAACAAGACTTAGAAGAAATTGTTGAATTTTTGCAAGACCCCGCAAAATTCCAACGTTTGGGCGGGCATATTCCGCGTGGTGTTTTGTTAGTTGGTCCTCCAGGAACAGGTAAAACCCTACTTGCGCGTTCAGTAGCTGGTGAGGCAGATGTGCCATTTTTCACCATTTCTGGTTCAGAATTTGTTGAAATGTTTGTTGGTGTTGGTGCTTCTCGTGTGCGCGATATGTTTGAGCAGGCAAAAAAGAATGCGCCTTGTATTATCTTTATCGATGAAATCGATGCTGTTGGCCGCCATCGTGGTGCTGGTCTTGGCGGCGGTAATGATGAGCGTGAGCAGACGTTAAATCAGTTGCTGGTTGAAATGGATGGTTTTGAAGCCAATGAATCTGTTATTTTAATTGCTGCAACAAACCGTCCTGATGTGCTTGATCCTGCATTATTGCGCCCAGGTAGATTTGACCGGCAAGTAGTTGTTCCAAATCCTGATGTTTCTGGGCGAGAAAAAATCCTTAAAGTTCATGTGCGTAAGGTTCCGCTTGCTCCAGATGTAGATCTAAAAGTTTTAGCTCGTGGCACTCCAGGTTTTTCTGGCGCTGATTTGATGAATCTCATCAATGAAGGCGCGCTTTTGGCCGCCCGCCGTAATAAGCGATTTGTAACAATGGCAGAGCTTGAAGATGCTAAAGATAAACTGATGATGGGGGCAGAACGTCGCACTCTAGCAATCAGCGAAGAAGAGCGCAAACTAACTGCCTATCATGAGGCAGGTCACGCTCTATTGGCTGTTAAGATGAAAGCTTCTGATCCAATCCACAAGGCCACAATTATTCCGCGTGGCCGTGCTTTAGGTATGGTTATGCGCTTGCCTGAAAAAGATCAGGTTTCTCTAACGCGTGAGAAATGTTGGGCTGATATGGCGGTTGCTATGGCTGGTCGTGTTGCAGAAGAAGAAATTTTTGGTTATGAAAAAGTAACCTCTGGTGCTTCAGCCGATATTAAAATGGCAACTGGTTTAGCAAGAGCCATGGCAACAGAATTTGGCATGTCAGATAAATTAGGCCCATTGCTTTACACTGATGCTCAAGAGGAGGTTTTTCTAGGGCGCTCTATGGGGCAGCACGGCACAAATTTCTCAAATGAAACGCAAAAGATAATTGATTTAGAAGTTAAGCGTTTTGTTGAAGATGGCTATAAAGAGGCTCAAAGAGTCATTCGTAAAAATATTGATGATTTACATGCAATAGCAAATGGTTTGCTTGAATATGAGACTTTAACAGGTGCTGAAATTCGTGATATTATGGAAGGTAAACAGCCTGTGCGTGAAAGTGAAGAGGAAAGCGCCGTAAAAACAGCAGCTGTTCCTAAAGCAGGAAAGGCTTTTACAAGCGATAAAAAACCAGCAACTAAAAAAACTACAGCAAAAAAACCAGTTACTAAAAAGACTGCTGCTAAAAAGACTATTAACAAAAAGCCTGTAGTAAAAAAACCAGTTGCTAAAAAGACTGCTACTAAAAAACCAGTTACTAAAAAGCCTGAAGTGAAAAAACCTCCTAAATAGGATATTTGCTCTATGAAATATTTTGGAACCGATGGAATTCGTGGTCTTGCTAATGGCAAGAAGCTAACTCCTGGGTTAGCGCTTAAAGTTGGCATGGCCACAGGTTTGGTTTTTAAAAGAGGTGATTATCGCCATCGTGTGGTGATTGGCAAGGATACCCGCCGTTCTGGCTATATGATTGAAAATGCCCTGTCAGCTGGTTTTAATGCAGTTGGCATGGACGTTTATCGCCTTGGGCCAATGCCAACTCCAGCGGTTGCAATGCTTACTCGTTCTCTTCGTGCAGACCTTGGTGTAATGGTTTCTGCCTCTCATAATAGTTTTGAAGATAATGGTATCAAATTATTTCGCCCAGATGGTTATAAATTATGTGATAAAATTGAAAACCAGATTGAAGCATTGCTTGAAAGCGATCTTGCAAGTCAATTAGAGCAGGGGCGAGAAATTGGACGCGCGAAACAAATTGATGAAGCTTGGACGCGCTATTTAGAATATGCTAAGCGCACATTGCCTCGTTACACTGATTTTTCTGGTATGAGAATTGTTGTCGATTGCGCCAATGGTGCGGCCTATAAAACAGCCCCTGAAGCATTAAGGGAACTTGGTGCTGAAGTAATTGCAATTGGTGTTAGTCCAGATGGTTTTAATATCAATGATGGAGTGGGTTCAACTGCCACTAAAGCTGTTTGTGAACAGGTGATAAAAAGTCGAGCTGACCTTGGTATTGCACTTGATGGTGATGCTGATCGCGTTATCATTATTGATGAAAAAGGCGAAGTTATTGATGGCGATCAGTTTATGGCAACTATTGCGCAATCATGGAATAAACAAAAAAAATTACAGGGCGGTGGAATTGTTGCAACAATAATGTCCAACCTTGGACTTGAGCGCTATATGAAATCATTAAATTTAACACTTGAACGCACCAAAGTGGGTGATCGTCATGTTTTAGAAATGATGCGAGAAAAAAACTATAATGTTGGCGGAGAGCAGTCAGGTCATATTATCTTGTCTGATTTTGGCACAACAGGTGATGGCCTAGTTGCCGCATTGCAGCTGATTGCAGTTTTACAAGAAGAGCAACGTCCTGCCTCCGAAGTATGCAATAGATTTATAAGAGTTCCCCAGCTTATGCAAAATGTTCGTTTTCAGTCTGCTAATCCGCTTGAAAATAAAAAAGTCATTGCGGTAATAAAAGATAGCCAAGCTATGTTAAGTGATGGTGGCAGGCTAGTTATTCGTAAAAGCGGCACCGAGCCAGTTATTCGAGTAATGGGCGAGGCTGATGATGAAAAGCTAATATCTTCAATAGTTAGTGATATTTCGAAAACCATTCAGCAAGCTCTCTAAGGCTAGCAATTTTAAAAACCCCTTTCAAATTAAAATAGTTGATGAAATCTTAATGGCTCTTAGAGTTAATTCTTTATTTTTTACAAGATGTTAGGGTTAATTCTTTAGGTTAAGTAGCTATTAAGAATATTTGTTCATAATGCAAATATTCCACCGTTGTTGGTGGCACAGTAAAGGAATTTAATAATGCGCAAACTAGAAGCAGTGGTTGTGTTGGCTGCAGCCGCCCTAATGGTTGCTCCAGTTCAGGCAGCCGACCCAATCCAATATCAACCAATAGATTATTCTGCAATTCCAGATGTAGATTATGGTCTTGGTGGTTCATTTTATCTTCGTGGTAGTGCAGCTATGAATACATGGCTAGCAAAAGATGGCAGCTATTGCGGTTGTATCGTTGAGTTTAATGACGCTGGCTATGGCTATTCAGTTGGCGCTGGCTTTGGTTATGAAACTGGAGATGGAATAAGAGCCGATATTACATTTGATTATTTGGATATTACAGGTTTGACTTCAACAACAGGGCACACGGTTGACCTCCGCTCTGGCCTAGCACTTGCAAATATCTATTATGATTTCTCTCTTGATGGCTCAGGTGGTTCAGCAGAAGGCGGCATGGGTGTTTATGTAGGTGCTGGTATTGGTTTGGCTAAGAATTACTCATATATAAATGATGCAGCAGGCACTGAAATCGCATGGGGAAAGTCACTTGAAGGCGCAGTTGCGCTAATGGCAGGTGTTTCTTACGATATGGGTGATTTGGTTGCTGATATTGGTTATCGCGGCATATATATGAATAAAGTTATGAGCCAGCCACCCCTTGTAACTGATACTTATATTATCAATGAAAACTTCATTCATGAAGTTCGTGGCACTGTTCGCTACCGCTTTAGGTAAACTGCTAATAATCCAAAGATTTTATAACGGCGTTTCTTGAACAGAAGCGCCGTTTTTTTTGCTAATTTATTGATTTTCATCAAGTCAGATTTATTCTTTTGCAGATGCCTATATATCTAAAATAAAGTAGAGTTATAGAAGATAAATATATTATACAACAATTTGTCTGAGTTATCGTCTGGTTAGTTTTGTTATCTTGAACGCAGTGAAATATCTTTCACAATTAGAAAATATACTTCGCCTACAGTTAAGAATAACATTTACTATAAGACTGTTACCCACTCCTAACTTTGTTATAATAAGCCCTCAATAAATTTCCTCTTGCATTTTATTTCTTTCAGGAGTATTGGCTTTTGTGGGCCACCCCTCCCCAACGAGGGGCTCACTATCTGAGAGGATAGATCATGATTGATCAAAGTAATGCGGCAAGCACCGCAAAACCAACTGCTATTCCTAACAACCCCAATTTTTCATCAGGGCCTTGCTCTAAACGTCCAGGTTGGAGCGTAAATGCGCTTTCTGGTGCATTGGTCGGGCGTTCCCATCGTGCAAAACCAGCTAAGGCTAGAATTCAAAAGGCTATTGACCTAATTCGGGAACTGCTTGAAGTTCCTGATGACTATCTGATTGGCATTGTGCCAGCATCAGATACTGGCGCTATGGAAATGGCGCTTTGGTCACTATTGGGCGAGCGAGGCGTTGATATGCTCGCTTGGGAGAGCTTTGGCTCTGGCTGGATTACTGATGTTGTTAAACAGCTGAAACTTGAAAATGTAAATAGGCTTGAAGCTCCCTATGGCGAATTGCCTGATTTAAGCAAAGTTGATTTTAACAATGATGTGGTATTCACTTGGAATGGCACAACTTCTGGCGTGCGTGTTCCTAATGGCGACTGGATTGATGCCAAGCGTGCTGGCTTAACAATTTGTGATGCAACCTCTGCGGTATTTGCGCAAGATGTTGATTTTAGCAAATTAGACGTTACCACTTTTTCTTGGCAAAAAGTATTGGGCGGCGAAGCGCAACATGGAATTATTATTCTCTCCCCCCGTGCTGTTCAGCGCCTAGAAAGTTTTACTCCAGATCGTCCTTTACCAAAAATCTTTCGCCTTACGAAAGGCGGCAAACTAATTTCAGGAATTTTTGCAGCAGCAACTATCAATACGGTTTCAATGATTGTGATTGAAGACGCTATTGATGCGATGGAATGGGGCGTGTCTATTGGCGGCCTTAAAGCCATGCAAAAACGAGCGGACGATAATTTTGCTGTGCTTAATGATTGGGTTGAAAAAACTGCTTGGGTTGACTTCTTGGCTAAAAATCCGAATGAGCGCTCAAATACTTCAGTTTGTCTAACTATTGTTGACTCTAAAATTTCTGCTTTACCTGCCGATGAGCAGGCGGCATTTGCCAAGCGAATGGTTGCAGGTCTGGACGAGCAAAATGTTGCTTATGACATTGGCGCTTATCGTGATGCCCCTTCGGGCTTGCGCATTTGGGCAGGCTCAACGATTGAGGCAAGCGATCTTGAAAAGCTAACACCGTGGCTTGATTGGGCTTTTGCAACTGAAAAATCGGCGTTGTAATTCCCGCCTCCGCCCTTCGACAAGCTCAGGGTGAGGGCTAATATTTCTCCCTCATGGTGAGCCTGTCGAACCATAAAAATTAATTCATAATCTAAAATTAGGAATAAAAAAATGCCTAAAGTACTCGTATCTGATAAATTAAGCCCAACTGCCGTTGAAATATTCAAACAAAATGGCGTTGAAGTCGATTATTTGCCTGATGTTGGCAAAGATAAAGATAAATTACACGAAATAATCGGCAATTATGATGGTCTAGCAATTCGCTCTGCTACTAAAGTAACAGAGAAAATAATCAAAGCAGCAAAAAATCTTAAAGTTGTTGGACGGGCTGGTATTGGAGTTGATAATATTGATATTCCAGCAGCCACCGCCAAGGGCATAATCGTAATGAATACGCCATTTGGCAATTCAATTACTACAGCAGAACATGCTATCACTATGATGTTGGCGCTTGCCCGCCAAATCCCAGAAGCCGATGCTTCAACCCGTGCATCAAAATGGGAAAAATCTCGCTTCATGGGTGTTGAAGTAACTGCCAAAACACTTGGGCTTATTGGTGCTGGAAATATTGGCTCAATCGTTGCTGACAGAGCGCAAGGGCTAAGAATGAAAGTTATAGCTTTTGATCCATTTTTAACTCCTGAAAGGGCGCAAGAAATTGGCGTTGAAAAAGTTGAACTTGATGAACTTTTAGCAAGAGCAGATTTTATTACGCTACATACGCCATTACTTGATGCTACTCGTAATATTATTTCAAAAGAGGCAATAGCTAAAATGAAAAAAGGCGTGCGAATTGTCAATTGCGCTCGTGGTGGACTAATTGATGAAGAGGCACTTAAAGAGGCTCTTGAAAGCGGACATGTTGCAGGTGCGGCACTTGATGTTTATGCAAGTGAGCCAGCAAAAGAACACCCAATTTTTGACGCTCCAAACGTAATTTGCACGCCGCATCTTGGTGCTTCAACATCAGAGGCGCAAGAAAATGTTGCATTGCAAGTTGCGCAACAAATTTCAGCTTATTTAATGAGTGGCGAAATAACTAATGCGCTTAACTTCCCTTCAATTTCAGCTGAAGAAGCACCACGCTTAACGCCATTTGTTACTTTGAGTGAAATGCTTGGCTCATTTGCCGGACAATTAACAGAAACTGCAATCAAAGAAATTAGCATTGAGTTTGAAGGCGATGTAGCAGATCTTAATACCAAACCAATGGTTGCGGCGGTAATCACAGGTGTGCTTAAGCCATTGCTTGGTGATGTAAATATGGTTTCAGCTCCAGTTTTAGCCAAAGATAGAGGCATAAAAATTGAAACTGTTAATCGTGAACAACAAGGCGCTTATGAAAATTATATCCGCCTAACGATTACCAGCGAAACACAAACTCGCTCAATTGCAGGAACTGTATTTGCAGGCGGCAAACCTCGTATCATTCAGGTTAAGGGGATAAATTTAGAGGCAGAAGTAACTCCAAACATGCTCTATATCACTAATGTCGATAAACCCGGTTTTATTGGTCGTTTAGGCTCGCTCTTGGGTGATTTGGGGGTAAATATTGCTTCATTCAGCCTTGGTCGCAAAGAAGAGGGAAGCGATGCAATTTCGCTTATTTCTATTGACGGCAATTTGGGTGAAGAAGAGATTGCAAAAGTTGCCAATCTTGAGGGCGTTATTATTGCCAAATGCTTGAATTTCTAAACAGAGATTAGATTTATAAAAAACACTGCTGACTCGATAATCTTGTCGAGTCAGCAAAATTTAGTCTGTAGCACAATTTAAATTGTTCATTTGTGCTGCATTATTTTGAATGTCATATTCTAAGCGTATTTTTTTATCTCTAAATTCTTTCAACAAATATTCATGCTTGTTAATTTTTGGTTCTAATTCCCTGATTTGTGATTCAAGATAAGCGATTTGAACAGAAGAGTTTGCATTGGCAAATCCAACCCCCTCGCTTAATACTGATCCAATACGACCAGGCGTTAATAATAAAGGAATAGATATTATCTCATTCTTTTGTAACTCATAAAGCTCTGATGAAAGCTTTGAATGCTCATTGCGAGCAGAATTTAGATTATTTTCTTCAATCCTGATGTTAGTTAGCGCACCATCAATTTGCCTCTTAAATTCACGCTCAGCATCACGA
>JALSJY010000151.1 GCA_026989045.1 Hyphomicrobiales bacterium
GCATTATAGCTCTAAATGATATTATAGTCCAAATGATCATTACAGTCCAAGTGATTTGATTTTTCTATGTAAAGCACTGCGCTCCATACCAACGAATTCTGCTGTTTTAGAAATATTACCGCCAAATCTCTCTATTTGCGCAAGTAGATATTTACTCTCAAATACCTCACGCGCTTCTCGCAACGGCAAACTCATCAAATGCGCCGAGGAATCAGCATCATCGTCACCTATTGTTGGTAAGACCTCACCAATATCTGAGGGCAACATTGCAGCTGTGATAATACCATCTTCTGGCAATTGATCTTTTAACAAAATAACTAAGCGCTCAATTGAATTCCTAAGCTGTAGTGCGTTACCTGGCCAGTCTTGTGTTTGCAAAACGGCCAAGGCATCTTCGCCAACACTTAAAGGAGCTAAATTGTGCATTTTGCAAACCTGTTTGATAAAAATTGAAACCAAGGCAGGTAAATCCTCTCGTCTTTCTTTTATAGGTGTTAAATTTATTGGAACAACAGAAAGACGATGAAATAAATCAGTGCGAAAATCACCATTTTCGCATAATTTTATTATATTTTGTGAGCTTGAAGCAATGATGCGCACATCTATTGGCACCGAAATTTCTCCGCCAATTCTATTAAACTTATTCTGCACCATAGTCCTTAATAACATGGACTGAGTGGCCATTGGTAGGGTTGTAACTTCTGATAAATATATAGTTCCGCCATGCGCACTTTCTAAGGCGCCAACTTCAATCTTTACTGAGCCGTCCTTTGTGCTTAACTGGCGACCAAATAATGCGAATGGAACTTCTTCTGGATCATAAAGGGAGGCATTAAATTCCACAAAAGGAAATTTTTTACGCTCACTATTTTGATGTATTAAACGCGAACAATGCCCTTTCCCTACCCCAGATGGCCCGGCAATAAATATACGAGAGTTAGTGGGAGCAGATTTTTCTATCAGTGATTTAACCTGTAAAATTGCAGCAGAAGTTCCAACTAATTCATTACCCAATGTTGAAGCTCGCTCTTTAAGCTCTTTATTCTCACTCTTAAGTCTTGTGGCTTCCATTGCTCGCTGAGTAATAAGCAACAATCTATCTATTTTAAATGGCTTCTCAATATAATCATAAGCACCTCTTTTAATTGCAGAAACTGCCGTCTCAAGGTTACCATGACCAGAAATCATCACTACGGGCATATTAGGGTGTTGCAATTGAAATTCATCAAGCAATTGCAAACCATCAAGCCTTGATCCTTGCATCCAAATATCCAAAAACACCAAATTTGGCCTACGAATATTGATTTGCTCCAATCCAGAATCAGCATCATAAGCTTGACGGGTTTCATAACCCTCGTCTTCCAATATCCCCGCTATTAGATCGCGAATATCGTCTTCATCATCAATAATTAAAATGTCAAATGCCATTACTCTTGCTCCGCCGCATCAGTATTTTGCGACCCTTTCTTAAACTCCAAATTTTGAACTTGCATATTTTTGAATGTCGTCATTTGTGAGGCATCAGCTGGGATAGTGAAAGTAAAACATGCCCCCTTCCTACCATTTTCATCAGGGTTTGCATCTCCTAAAGCTACATCACCGCCATGCTGTTCAATAATTTTGGCAACAATTGCTAAACCAAGCCCAGTTCCTTTTTGTCTGCTAGTAATATATGGCTCTAGAAGTTTATGTCTGTTCTCTGTTGGCCAGCCCACGCCATTATCACAGACCTCAACAATAATCTTAGTATCTTTTTGTTCAACATTTATATATATTCTTGGATTTTCAATATTAGAAACACCTATACTTTCAAAGGCTTCTACCGAATTTTTAATTAAATTTGTTAAGCATTGAAATATTAATCTCTCATCAAAATATGCAAAAATTGGTTTTTTGGGTAAATTCGCTGTTATTAATATTTCTGGCTGGCGAACAGATTCTAGAAAAACCGCCTGACGAATAATATTGCTAAGGTCAGCGTTAGCCAAAACAGCCGCTGGCATGCGAGCAAATGATGAAAATTCATCAACCATTGAGCCTATATCGCCAACTTGCCTTATTATAGTGTTGATACACTTATCAAAAACCTCAAAATCATCAGATAGTTTGTTTTCATAACGCCTTCGCAATCTTTCTGCTGATAATTGAATAGGAGTGAGAGGATTTTTAATCTCATGCGCAATGCGTTGTGCTACGTCCGCCCAAGCCGAGTTGCGTTGGGCAGTTACTAGGTCTGTTAAATCATCAAGTGTTATAACATACCCCTTTGGCACTTCCATTGTGCCTTCTCTAGTAATTCTTACCTGATATGTGCGCCCATCAGCGTTACCCCCCAATTGAATTTGATCGCTCATTTGTGATTTTCGAGCATTCAAGGCTCTATCGAGAATTGGAGCAAGCTTTGGAGCTATTATTTTTAAATCCTCTCCTAAAATGTTAACTTCACTTTTGCCAAAAATTGTTATTGCTGTCGCATTCACCAATGTTACTAGACCAGTTGAATCTAGCCCAACAATCCCAGCAGAAACACCCTCCACCACCGCCTCTGTAAATTGCCTGCGCTTTTCATTTATATTATTTGCGTGCAGTAATTCACTGCGTTGATTGCGCAGTTGGGCTGTCATGCGGTTAAAGCGAATGCTTAAGTCATATAAATCACCTTTTTTCTCGGTTATTGGCACAAATACATCAAGATCTCCTTTTGAAACGCGATTAGAGGCAATCATTAAGTTACGAATTGGGTCAACAAAACGGTTAGCAAAGGCTATCCCTATCCAAACAGCGGCCAGCAATAAAACAAATACTAAGCCAACATATAAAAGAGTAAAAGTTATTTGAAATACTAAGCGATTGGAGGCATAATTTCTATATTCTGTAATATTTTCATCCGAAAGGCGCATATATTCAAGCACTTCAGGATCAACAGGTCTTGCAACAAATAAATATGTATCGTCATATTGCTTAAGTTTAACTACAGCACCCACAAGATTTGTTGATCCTGGTGAAATGAGTGTAGGGACACCCTCCACTACATCTTTCATGAGGCTTTTTGGGATTTTGGGTGGTGTGCCTTGTATATTTATCTGTGCGCGCATTAAAACGTCTGTATCTTTTGAAATTAAAGAGGTGAACGGAAGCGAGCGGGTAACTGCAAGGGCAGTAAAAATGCGCCTAAACCGCTCTCTATCAGAAGCAAAAACGTCTCTTGCTGATTCTAGTTCTTCCGCCATCCAAATAATATCATCACGCAAAACTTGAGCATGCTCAAGCATATACGCACGTGCAACCAGCCTTGAGCTTTCAACCATGGAGCGTGTTCTCTCAGAAAACCATTGATCAAGACCTTGATTTAATGAAACCGTTGCTACAACTGCAACAATTAAAGCTGGAACAACTGCGATGAAGGCAAACATTGCTACCATGCGAGAAAGCAAACGCGCCCCTGCATGATTTGCCTTGCGAGCCTGCACCAAAAGCACGATTTCTGTTAAAACAATTGCAACCAGTAATAAAACCAACAGGCCATTAACAATCCAAATTATTGTCCAAACCTGTGGTGCAGGTTCAATTTTTGTAGCCCCAGTGAGAATTAAAAAAGAGACTGTTGCAACAAGAACAGCCAAAAAAACTACAGCAACACCGAGGTAACGAACAAACCTAGCTCCGCGCGCCTGATATTGATCTATAAATTTAGACTTGTTGCTATTGTCTAATGCGGAATTATCTTCATCATAATTTCGAAGATTTTTATCGGTCATGAGTGGTTTTCAAGCTTAGTAATTGATGTAATATTGAGCAACTTAACGCTTTGCTATCTTTGTTCAAGTAGAATGTTGCAAAAATATGACACTATTTAATAGTAGATCATTTTTATATATAAATTATTTGATGATTTCGATATTATGAGTGCGAATTTTTTTACGTAAAGTATTACGATTAAGGCCAAGTGCAGATGCGGCCTTTATCTGATTACCTGCAAATTCATTTATCGTCATTGAAATTAAAGGCGCTTCAATCTTGTTAATCACTGTTTGATAAATTTCACCATTAACTTCATCATTATTATGCTGACGCAATAATTTTGAAATATAGACCTCTAAGGCAGCCTGTAAATCTGACGATGGAGTAAAATTTATAGCCTCGCTTTTTTTGCTTAAAGACAATTCATAGCTTATAATCTGGGTTGAAATAACTTCATCAGCATGTAGCGCAACAAGACGCATAACCAAATTTTCAAGCTCCCTAACATTACCAGGCCAATCATATTGGCTTAATAAATCAATCGCCTTTGTTGATATTTTCTTCTTTATTTTTGCATCTTTTTGCTCCAGTCGTAAAAAATGCTCAACTAAATCCGCAATATCTTCTTTTCTTTCTCTCAAGGCTGGTAAACGTAGTGGCACAACATTTAATCGATAATATAAATCCTCACGAAATAAGCCTTGCGAAACCATTTGAGTTAAATCTCTATGGGTAGCGGCAACAATTCTTACATCTGTTTTTATTGTTGTGCGCCCACCAACCATGGTGAATTCGCCCTCTTGCAACACCCTCAAAAGACGAGTTTGCGCCTCCATTGGCATATCACCAATTTCATCTAAAAATAGCGTTCCGCCATCTGCTTGCTCAAACCTGCCCATAGAGCGATTTGTTGCGCCAGTGAAAGCTCCTTTTTCATGTCCAAACAATTCCGCCTCGATTAAATCTTTAGGAATGGCGGCCATATTTATTGCTACAAAAGGCCCTTTTTTACGCTTACCAAAATCATGCAATGCTTTTGCAACTAGCTCTTTGCCAGTGCCGCTTTCTCCAGTAACTAGAACAGTTAAGTCAGTTTGCATCAGGCGCGCTAAAATGCGATATACCTCTTGCATTGCATTTGATCGGCCAACCATTGGCATATTTTCAGCGTCATCACTAAAATTATCCTGCTCTGATGAAGTAGTCTTTACCTCTGCAAGCGCACGAGCAACTATCGCCAACACTTCATCATTATCAAATGGTTTTGGTAAATATTCATACGCCCCTGCTTCAGATGCACGGATTGCCGTCATGAAAGTATTTTGCGCGCTAAGCACAATTATTGGCAAATTAGGGCGCATTGCTTTAATTTTTGGCATTACTTCAAATGCGTTGCCATCGGGCATATTAACATCTGAAATCAACAAATCCCCCTCACCTCGTGAAACCCAATTCCACATTGTAGCTAAATTACCAGTGGGTCTAACCTCATATCCAGCACGAGTTAGGACCTGAGTTAACACCATTCTAATTGCACCATCATCTTCTGCTAAAATTATGGTTTTTACGCTCATTTAGCTATTTCCTTATTTTCAAAAGACTTGAATTTTTTATTTTCAAGAGACTTGGATTCTTTATTTTCAAGAGACTTGGGTTTTTTATCGGCCAGTGGCAATAAAATTTTGAATTTTGTGCTACCAACATGACTTTCAACATCAATAACCCCGCCATGCTCACCTATAATTTTAGCAACCATTGCCAAACCAAGGCCAGAACCATTGGGCTTTGTGGTAACAAATGGATCAAACATATTGGGCAAAATATGTGCAGGAACACCCGCTCCATTATCTTGAATAATAATTTCAAAAGGCAAGGAGATGCGTTTATTCGAGCCTGCAACAGACATGTGAATACCTGGCTTATAGGCCGTGGAAAGGCTTATTTGTGGGTTTGTAATATCTTTTAATGCTTGGGCGGCATTTTTTATTAAGTTTAAAAACACCTGCACTAAATGATCTAAATTACCATATATTAAAGGTAGAGATGGGTCATAATTCTCAATAAAATCTATATCCTTAGCAAAGCCGCTTTTTGCTAAAAGCTTCACTCTATCAAGCACGATATGAATATTTATCTCCTCACCCTCTAATGGGCGCTCATCGCCAAAAACATCAACCTTATTTAACAGGTTCACAATTCTATCGGTTTCATCGCAAATCAACTTAGCTAAAACAATATCTTGTGTCGGCACTGATTTTTCTAACAATTGCGCCGCGCCTCGTATGCCGCTTAGCGGATTTTTTATTTCATGTGTAAGCATCGCGGATAAGCCAACAACCGAGCGCACAGCAGATTGAGAAACCAATTGCCTGTCCATTTTATCTGCCATAGTGCGCTCTTGAAAAAGCAACGCCACCTGCCCCTCAAATCCTGAAACTGGCGTTGCAAACACATCAACAGTTTTAACCTCAGCATTACGAGTTGGAGCAACGCGAGTTGGAGCAACTTTCATTTTATATTCGCTCATTGGAGCTTTGCGATTTAATACCCCCTCAACTAACGAGAGAATAGGCGAGCCAAAGGATAAATAATCATCAAGAGTGGTTTTTATTAACGCCTGATATGAAACTCCAAAAAAACTTTCTGCAGCATAATTGGCATGAATTATTTTATTATTCTTTTCGCAGATTATAATTGGTTGCGATAAAGATTGAAATATTGCGCTATCAATTGAAATATTTTTACTCATAAATATCTCCTAGGCAGCTTTTGCTTTTTGTTTTGAAAATATCTGCTCAATCATTATTATAACCTGTTTTGGGTTAGTATTGGTAAGCAAAGACCTGCTTTGTTGCTTATCTATTTTAATATTTGCCGCATCAAAATACCAAACCAGATGTTTACGCGCGCCCAAAACGCCAAGATGCTCACCATATTCACTAAGCATCATTTCATAATGGGTTTTGATTAGCTCTAATAGATCATCACCTGTTGGAGCATTGATGGGTTTTTTGCCCGCAAGTGCATTACCAATTTGACCAATTAGCCATGGCTGACCATATATTGCTCGGCCAATCATCACAGCAGATGCACAAGATTGAGCTAGAGCCTCTTTTGCGCTTGTTGCGTCAACAATATCACCATTGACCACAACAGGTACTTCTATCGCCTCAACCACTGGCCTAACAAGCCTCCAATTGGCTTTGCCACGATAAAATTGCTGGCGGGTGCGGCCATGCACAGTTATCATTTTCACGCCAGCATTTACCGCACTTGTAGCAATTTGCGCCGCATTGATGCTATTTTCGTCCCAGCCAAGACGCATTTTAAGCGTAACTGGCAAATCTGTTGAGCTAACTATTGTCTCTATCAGGCGCAAGGCTTTTTCTGGCTCACGCATAAGACCAGCTCCAGCTAGGCCGTTTGTTACTTTTTTTGATGGGCAACCCATATTTATATCAATAATATCAGCCCCAGCATCGGCAGCCATTTTTGCTCCCAACTCAAGCCAACGTGCTTGATTTCCTGATAATTGCACAATATGCGGATCATCAGAGCTGGCTCGTATACGGCGCAACATTTCTGGTTGACCCGCCGCTAATGAAGCAGAAGCAATCATCTCGCTAACCACCATGCCTGCCCCAAAGCGAGTTGCAAGCTTACGAAATGACGCATCGGTAATTCCTGCCATTGGAGCTAAAAAGGCATTGTTTTGAAGATTATGCTTACCGATTTGAATTTTTTTTAAGCTCACAATAATTTATGCCTTTATTTTAATCACATCAGATATTTGCCTAACTATTAGTCACTTGTGATGTTTGTTGCAATCAATTTAAAATATAAAGCTAATATTCAACTTGCTCATAACTGTTGTGCAGTTTAATTTAACCAAAATAGCACGAAATTGGAGCTTGCTTTGACACATAATAAGAAAATTGCGGTGATTATTGTAGCGGGAGGACGGGGAACTCGTGCTGGCAATGCTAGTTTGCCAAAACAATATAAAAAAATTGCAGGCATTCCTGTTTTAAGTCGCACAATAAATCAATTTATTGACATGGATAATATCAGTTATATTTTACCAGTAATTCATGCTGATGATAAAGCGCTTTATGATGAGCTTTTGCTAAATGAGAAGCGCTTGATGAGCGCAATATCTGGTGGCATAACCCGTCAACTTTCTGTTTTTGAAGGGCTTAAGGCGCTTAAAAATCTTGAGCCTGACTATGTGTTAATTCATGACGCAGCGCGGCCATTTGTAAATGCTCAGGTAGTGAATGGGGTAATTCAAGCCCTAGAAAATGATAGAGCTGTTATTCCTGCAACTAATGTAATTGATAGTATTAAACGCTCAGCTGATGGGCGCACCATTGGAGGCTCGGAAGACAGAGAGCAACTTTATGCGGCGCAAACACCGCAGGGGTTTCATTATCAGACTATCTTTGAAGCACATAAAAAGGCTATCAATTTTAGCGATGGCTTTTCTGATGATGCGGCAATTGCTGAATGGGCGCAAATTCCTGTTGCGCTATCGATTGGCTCAACTGATAATGTTAAAATTACCAGCCCTGATGATTTTACTCGTGCAGAAAGATTCTTAGGAAATAATATGACGATGGAAACAAGAGTTGGCTCAGCCTATGATGTGCATCAGTTTGAAAAAGGCAATGAGGTTATTTTGGGCGGAGTAAAAATCCCCCACTCTGCTAAGCTTAAAGGTCACTCAGATGCCGATGCGGCTTTACATGTTTTAACCGATGCAATTTTGGGTGCATTAGCCGATGGTGATATTGGCACGCATTTTCCCCCTGATGATGATAAGTGGAAAGGCGAGCCTTCAACCACCTTTCTAAAATTTGCAGTAAAGCGCTTATTAAGGCGTAAGGGGCGCATAAATCATCTTGACCTAACTCTCATTTGTGAAGCTCCAAAAATAGCTCCACACACGCTTAAAATACGTCAATCAATCGCTAATATTTGTGATATTTCTATTGATAGAGTTTCTGTGAAAGCTACAACGTCTGAAAAAATGGGTTTTATTGGGCGTAAAGAAGGTCTGGCAGCAATGGCCGTTGCAACTATAGAATTAGAGCGAGATGATGATGCGAGATAATTATGTTTGATAAAAATATTCTTAATTTAGCACAAGAGTTAATTAGCACCCTTAAAAAACAAGGCAAGACGTTAGTCAGTGCAGAAAGCTGCACAGGCGGATTGGTTGTAAGCGCCCTCACCTCTATTTCTGGCTCATCAAGCGTGGTCTATGGTGGCTATATCACCTATGCAAATGAAGCTAAAAATCAAATGATTGACGTGCCAATGGCGCTAATAGAGGAATATGGCGCTGTATCAGAGCAAGTAGCAAGAGCAATGGCAAAAGGCGCTTTAAGCAAGAGCGGCGCTGATATATCTATTGCCATTACTGGCATTGCTGGCCCAACAGGGGGCACAAAAGAAAAACCTGTGGGCTTGGTGCATTTCGCTTGTGCAACAAGTGGAGAAATATATCATCAAAAAAAGCTATTTGATAAGGATAAATCTCGCGATTTTATTCGCCTAATAAGTGTTAATACTGCGTTAGAAATGGTTCTGTCATTCTGAGCGGAGCGAAGAATCTTCGTAGTTGCACAAGATCCTTCACTTCGCTCAGGATGACACCATCAACCTTTTATCTAGGCAAAACGTCTTTTTGCCTCTTGCATAAAAGCATCAAGAATTTCTTCCTGCTTTTGCTCAAAAATTGGCTCAGCAATTTTACCCAGCAAACGACTTGAAAAGCCAAAATCAATATCTAACTTGATCAAAGAGTCCTCGCCTTCAGGCTCAAATTTCCATGTGCTTTTTAGGTGCGAAAACGGGCCATCAATTGCATCAGAGCTAATTGTATTAGCCTGCTCATCAACAATAACTTTGCTGGTATAGGCTTGCGTAATCGGTCCAAACTGCACTGACATTTTTGCATAGGTAGTGTTTTTATTTTCTCCTGTCTCAATTTGCATATCTGAGCAAAAGGGAACAAAATCAGGATAAGATTCCACATCAGCCACTAGCGATAGCATTTGTTTTGGCGAATAAGGCACGTGGCGAGTAAAGGAGAGTTTAGGCATTTTTTTTCAAACGTGCTTCTCTAAGTTTTGCAAAATCTTCCCCTGCATGATGCGATGAGCGAGTTAGAGGCGAAGATGACACCAGTAAAAAACCCTTAGAATATGCTATTTTTTCGTAAGATTTAAATTCCTCAGGGGTGACAAAACTCTTTACTGGGTGGTGCTTTCTAGTTGGCTGTAAATATTGCCCAATTGTCAAGAAATCCACATCAGCGGAGCGTAAATCGTCCATAAGCTGCAACACTTCATTGCGTGTTTCACCCAAGCCTACCATTATGCCTGACTTAGTAAACATGCTTGGATCAATCTCTTTCACCCGTTGTAATAAGCGAATGGAATAAAAATATCTCGACCCAGGGCAAACGCTTAAATAATTTGAAGGCACCGTTTCAAGATTATGATTATAAACATCTGGCTTTGCCGCTACAACTTGCTCTAATGCACCATCTTTTCGCAAGAAATCAGGGGTGAGAATTTCAATCGTAGTATTGGGGCATTTTTTGCGAATTGCATTTATCACCTTAACAAAATGCCCTGCTCCGCCATCACTTAAATCATCACGATCAACCGAAGTTATCACCACATGCTCCAGCCCTAATTTTGCTATCCCATTGGCAACATTTTGCGGCTCATTTTCATCAAGCGGCAATGGCTTGCCAGTCGCAACATTACAAAAGGCGCAAGCACGAGTACATATCTCACCCATAATCATCATCGAAGCGTGTTTTTTCTCAAAACATTCTCCAATATTAGGGCATGCCGCCTCGGTGCATACGGTTACAATTTCATTATCTTTAATAGTTTTTGCTGTTTGCTTGTAAGACTGAGACCCTGGAGCTTTCACCTTAATCCAGTCAGGCTTGCGCAAACTTGGACTATCAGGTCTGTTTGCCTTTTCAGGGTGACGCACAGGATTTTTAGCTTGAAATAAAGTTACCATAAAATATCAGTCTTTTTTCTTGCGGGAAAATACCGCCGTTATGCCAGCAGCAATAAGACCAAAAATAACACCTGGAATTGCGCTCACAAAAATTGAAGTCCAAAGGGCTGGTAAACCTTCAACATTTTTATCATTGAGAGTTACAGAAACAGCTTCTGGCATGATAAGGTTGCCTAAACCCAAAAAAAGCCCAAGCAATAAAGAAGCGCCCAACACACCAAAAAATACTTTTTTAGCTAAAGACATATTAGCCTCCTTTATTTGCGGTTTTGATATTCTCTATAAGCCCAAATTAAACCGCTTGCTCCAATAATACCAGCAAGTAATTGCCACAGGATATTGCCGCCCCAAAGACCAAAAATCAGCCCAAGGATCAGATTAAGCAAAAACGCACCAGAAACACCAAGAATAATATTTAGAATAAGCGAATTATCGGCTTTCATAAAACGTGCAGCAAGAGTACCAGCCACACCGCCGATAATAATTGCAAAAATAAAACCCCACATATCTCTCTCCTTTTAATCTAGTAGTTTGTCATGCTGAGCAAAAGCGAAGTATCTAAGACCCTTCGACGGACTCAGGGTGACAAACATGTCGAACCCTATCACTCAAGACCCTTCGACAAGCTCAGGGTGACAGTGCAGCTCAGGGTGACAGTGCGAAAATGTCATGCTGAGCGAAGCCGAAGCATCTAAAACCTTTCGCATTCGTAAGAACAAAGCACCTTTAGCTATATAATCACATATTAAGCGCTTTTCCATAGGCATCAAGCACAGATTCTTTCATTGTCTCGCTTAATGTCGGGTGCGGGAAAATTGTGTGCATTAACTCTTCTTCTGTCGTCTCTAAATTCATAGCAATTACAAAACCTTGAATAAGTTCTGTAACCTCAGCGCCAATCATGTGTGCGCCAAGCAATTCGCCTGTTTTTGCATCAAATATGGTTTTCACCAATCCATCAGGCTCGCCAAGCGCCACCGCTTTGCCATTACCAATGAAGGGAAAACGCCCGATTTTTACCCTACGCCCCTGCTCTTTAACTTGCTTTTCAGTTAAGCCAACGCTTGCCACTTGTGGATCGCAATATGTGCAACCGGGAATTTTACCTCTATCAAGCCCATGCACTTTCTGCCCTGCAATCGTCTCAACACAAATCACGGCTTCATGCTCCGCCTTATGCGCCAACATTGGCGGACCCGCAACATCGCCAATAGCAAAAATACCCGCAATATTTGTGCGCCCATGAGCATCAGCAACAATAGCGCCACGTTCAATTTTCACACCTAGTTTTTCAAGTCCAAGATTTTCTATATTACATTGCACACCAACCGCAGAAATCAGCTTTTCAGCAGCAATTTTCTCCACTTTGCCATTTTTGAGTTCAACATGCGCAATAATGCCAGATTTTGTCTTTTCAATTTTTATAACTTTAGTATCGGTTAAAATCCGCATTCCACGCTTTTCAAAACGCTTTTTCGCCAATTTTGAAATTTCTTCATCTTCAACAGGCATGACATTTGAGAGCAATTCAACAACCGTTACTTCAACACCCATGGAGCGATAAAACGAGGCAAATTCAATGCCGATTGCGCCCGACCCCATAACCAGAATAGATTTTGGCATGGATTTTGGCTTCATCGCATCAAAATATGTCCAAATCTTATCTCCATCTGGCTCAATTCCAGGTAGCACACGCGGGCGAGCGCCTGTCGCAATGATGATATTTTTCGCTTTATATGTGCCGATAGGTAAAATGCCTTTAGGAATGGTATTTTGTGGCTGAACAATCGTCTTCTTTGTTGCCTCGACCTTTATCTCACCCTTGCCAGTGATTTTTGCCTCACCCCAAATCACATCAACCTTATTCTTCTTCATCAAAAAGCCAATGCCTGCCGCCATTTGTGCCGTAACGCCACGAGAGCGTTTAACCACCGCCTCAATATCACTCGAGAATTTCTCAGCTTTTAAGCCATAATCTTTTGCATGCACCATGTGGTCATAAATTTCAGCCGAGCGCAGCAGTGCTTTAGTTGGAATACAACCCCAATTAAGGCAAATTCCACCCATATGTTCACGCTCAATAATTGCTACCTTTAGCCCAAGTTGACTGGCACGAATTGCTGCAATATAACCACCCGGACCCGAGCCAATAATTATAACATCATAAGAATTTGCCATTTATGCCTCTCAAATCATGCTTTAAGCATTTGATAAATTTTGTCTTTTAGCACCATGCGGTTTTTGCGCATTGTTTCCATATTAAAGTCATCGGTTGGCTCAATATTTGTTTCAGCGAGATGGATTGCCTTATTCACTTCATAATATTCATCATAAAGCTTTGCAAAATGCGCATCATTGGTTTTTAAATCGCTGATTTTATCTGCATATTCAGGGAATTCAACTAAGATTTCATGTGGTATATTAGACATTTATTATCCTATAGTTAAGCCAGCATCACAACTGGATTTTCAATCATTTTCTTAAACGCATCAAGCATTAAAGCGCCAAGTGCGCCATCTACCGAGCGGTGATCACACGACAAAGTCACGTCCATTATCACACCAATTTTTATCTCGCCCTTATCGGCATAAACTCGCTCACTTCCAGCACCAACGGCTAATATTGTGCCGTGTGGTGGGTTGATTACGGCTGAAAATTGTTTGATACCATACATGCCGAGATTTGAAATTGCGGTTGAACCACCTTGATATTCATGCGGGGCGAGTTTTTTGTTTTTCGCTCGCATGGCATAATCACGCACTTCATCAGAAATTTGGCGTAAAGACTTATTTTCAGCGCTTCGAACAACTGGGGTGAATAAACCACCCGGTACTGCAACTGCCACGGCAACATCGCTCGCTTTATGATATAAAATGCTATCGCCAGCCCAAGTTGCGTTGCCGTCTGGCACTTTTTGCAACGCTAGCGCCCATGCTTTTACGATAAAGTCATTTACCGAGAGTTTGAATTCAGGTTTGCCCTCTTTATTTTTTGGCGCAGAGGCGTTTATTTCTGCTCTTGCTTTTAGAAGATTATCTAGCTTGCAATCAACGGTGAGATAAAAATGCGGAATGGTTTGTTTAGCTTCAGTAAGACGAGCCGCAACCACGGTGCGCATTCCATCATTTGAGCGTGCCTCATAAGAACCCTCCTCATAAAGCGCCCGAACTGCATCACCGCTAATGCCAGATGCCATGCTAGTAGCGGTTGTTTTGCTTGCTGGTTTTGCTGGCACGCCTTCAATTTTTGCTTTTTCAACGTCTGCCTTTATCACTCGCCCCTTTGGACCAGAGCCAGAAATTGCCGCAATATCAATATTTGCTTCTTTGGCTATTCTTCGTGCTAATGGCGAGGCGAAAACCCGACTCTGATTATTACTTGCAGGAGCAGCAGAAGGGCTTGAGAAAGAATTTGCTTGTTTTGCTTTTTCTTTTTTAGGTTCTGGTGCGCTGGGAGTTATTGGAGCGAGAGCTGGTGCATCTTTTACTTTACCAATATCATCAACAGACTCACCCTCTGCAAGCAAAATAGCAATAACCGCATTGACCTTCACATTTTCAGCGCCCTCAGGCACTAAAATTTTACCAACAATTCCCTCATCAACCGCTTCAACTTCCATCGTAGCTTTATCAGTTTCAATTTCCGCAATTATATCACCAGAAGCAACATTATCACCTTCTTTAACTAGCCATTTAGCTAAAATTCCCTCTTCCATAGTCGGGGATAGAGCTGGCATTGTTATGTTAATTGGCATTTCTATTCTTCCTCACTTAAATCGGTATCTGGTTCAGGGAGTTGTAAAATTTTATCATTTTTAGGAAGAGATATATTCTCTTTTTTAGCTCTGGATTTTGTTAGAATTTTTAGAGTTTCATTAGCACTATCCCAAAGCGGTTTTGAATCTCTTCCAAACTCACCAAAATAAAAACCTAACTCACTAAAAAACGCAAAAAATTGATCAGTTTTTGTCCCAATCTTATCAATTTCAGTTGCTAATTTATTTAAAGTTTTTAGAAGCGCATTCTTCTTTTTGTCGTCGAGTGTGCTTTTTTCAATTACTTCTCGTATAAAATTTAAATGCTCGTGCGCTTTTTGTTTCTCTTCTTGTGTTAATTCTGCAATTCCTAAAGTGTTTTTACTTCCAAACTGGGCTGTCAATTTTGCAGCGTCATGTGTAGCTGCGATAGAAGTAATTACTCTTATACAGCATTCTAATTGACCTTGACCTTCACCTTCCGCAGTACAAGATTCAACATCAGCAACTGAATCTGGATAACTTTCTTCTAAGAGATCAAGAAGTAGTCTACAAATATATCTATCTTGGTTTCCATAATCGCTTACTTGGTCTTGACCTCTCATCCAATCTTCCGCACGATCACTCAGCAAAAACAGCGCTTCTGCAGGATCATCAGGTAAATTTTCAAGAAAATTTTCACGAAAACTCATGATTTCCCCCTAAGACCTATAAGTCACAGCATTAACCGCCCGCACGACTTCATTAGCGCTTGGCAATGCTAGTTTTTCTAAATTCGCCGCATAAGGCATTGGCACGTCTTTGCCTGCAATTCGCATTACTGGCGCATCAAGATAATCAAATGCTTGTTCCATAATTTGTGCACAAAGTTCTGCACCGATTGAGCAAGTAGGCCAGCCCTCTTCTACTATTACGCAACGCGCTGTCTTTTTAACTGAAAGCAAAACCGTTGCCATATCAAGCGGGCGCAAGGTGCGTAAATCAATTAGTTCAACATCAACACCAGCCGCTACCAATTTTTCAGTAGCATCAGAGGCATATTTCATGCCCATTGAATAAGAAATAATTGTAACGTCTTTGCCCTCACGAACAGTGCGAGCCTTGCCTAACGGCAATACAAAATCATCAAGTTTTGGCACTTCAAATTCAACGCCATAAAGCAGTTCATTCTCTAAAAATACAACTGGATTTGGAGAGCGAATTGCCGC